>DATEDY010000266.1:0-35484 GCA_035281405.1 Flavobacterium sp. | reverse complement strand
CATTAAAAGATGTTGTTTTTTATTCTGTAGAAGAACAAGATAGGAAATCTAGTTATTTTAAATTAGGGTATTATGAAAAAGATGGTGATAAATCCGCTTTGTATATTAGTAATCCGTTTTTGATTTTGCCAAAATTAACTAAAACTGAATTAGAGGCATCAATTGCAGAAAAAGGAATTGGACTTGTAGTTGGAAATGATACTATAATAGCAAAACAATGTTTGTCTGAGTAGTGAATTGAAAATCTAAAAAAATCAGTTTTAAGAAGTATAGAGTTTATAAAAATCCCAACTACGGTTGGGATTTTAATTTAGGCTACTTTTCTTGCTGTTTCGAGTTGTGTTTAAATTAAGAAACTGGTTGCAACCAGTTTTTAATTTATTTGGCGATCCTCAAAACCGATTCCTTTTCCTCTTTTTGACTTTGAATGTTCCAATACATAGCCATCTGTTGCGCATAATCTACAGCAGTTTTTCCGATGTAATTTAAGAATTCCTTTTCGGTGCTATGTCCGGTTACATTTAATAATAAACCAGTTGGAATGTCTCCGTAATAATTGGTTGCGAAGGAACGTCTGCAAATGTGTGAGGTAACCAATTCCCATTTTGGAAAATCTCCATTTTCTTTTCTGGAGGTTTCAGGGTTAATTCTTGCGCCTGATATTATTTCATTTAGTTTAGCTTCTTTACAAACGTCTTTTATATACAAGTTAAATTTAGCTTTTGAGCTATCAATATTTTTACTGTAAAGAGGAGGGAACTCACCATTTCGTTTATCTAAAATTGCTTTTACCTTATCGTGTACAAGTATAGAAACCCTTTTTTTTGTTTTTTGCTGAATAAGTTCAATGAAATCCATCTTGCCTATTTGCTTAATGTCGCGACTGGTTAATTGTAGTAAATCCCCAACCCGTTGACCAATATAGCAACCAATCAGCAACCAGTCTCTTGCATCTTGTAAATGTGGTTCTTTTAAATCAACATTTTCAATTTTAGTTAATTCCTCCCAATTAAGATAGATTTTGTCAATTTGAACACTGAAACCTTTAATTTGCTGAAGTTGTGAGCTAACTGTATAACCTGACTTTTGCGCATCCAAGCAAATGGTTTTTAAAAATTTTAAGTAACGTCCTGCGGTATTCCTACTTAATTTTTCTACTTCAAGTAAGTATTTAAGAAAGTCGTTTCTGTATTTTAAATCAATTTCAGATAGTTTGTACTTATGACGTTTGTACTCTTGAAATCCCTGAATCTTTAATTTGATTGTTTTGTATTTGGTTATTGTCGCTTTAGATGTTCCAAGTTCACCAGTTCTGTCGTTTGTTTTGAGTTCTATTTTTTCTACATAGAGATCACAATAATTAAGAATGAAATTATTATCAGTTGTCTCCGCTTTATTGAAATGAGTATTTAAACAATCGGTCAGCCAATCTTTATTGACTATGTCAGCTTGAGTACCACTTTTGTTATATCGGCTAATGATATAAGACTCTAAATTGTCTAATTCATTTTGTAAAGTATCTTTTTCTGAAAATTGGGCAACTTTTCTGATTTTACCACTTGCGTTATTAAAATAGGCTGGATTGACAACTAAAGGAGTTGCTAGTTTAATATCAGTTTCTCTGTTTGCAACAAATCGAATATATATTTTGGTTGGATTATTGTTTCCTCTTATTGAGAATTTGATTGTAGCCATATTTGGTTTTTTAGTTGGAACAAATATAGATAGTAGGATTATGATAAAAAAATATTTGTCCGACTTTTGTCCGACAGAAAGTGAATTGATTCGAATTTAACTGAATTTAACTTAATGATTGATTTTCATTGTAAAGCCCTTTAAATATTAAAGTTTACAGAAATTTTGAATGTAAATCAATGATTTGAAGTTAAATTGAAATTAAGTAGTTTCGTTCCCTCTTTCTCCGCGGAAAAAAACCCGAAACGAAAGTTTCGGGTTTTTTGTTTTCACAACTTTCCAATTCAATTTATTTACCATATCACATAAAACCTCCAAGCATTCGATGTTTTTTATTTTGCCGGAATTCTCATCGCTGTGATTTCTTTTCCAAAACGAAACAATAATCACAGAAGTTGTGATTTCTTTTTTAAAACCAAAAAATAATCACAAAGACAAATTTGAATTTTAATGTGGAATTCAAATTATATCAGGCTATTCTCAGAATTTGTCATGTAATTTTATGTCATAAATAATTTTGCTTGTGCGGAATATGTAAATGCTCGTTAAATTAAGTTTAAATAGTTATAGAGATATTCTTTTCCATGAATTAAATTTTTGGAGTTTTAAGTTGGTGTTATTCTCTTTTTTTGCAATGTTCTTTAGCTGTTATCAAAGTATTGTAAGCATTAATAACTTCTCCTGTTTTTGAGGGTTCTTTAAATTGTTTTACTATCCCATTTGCTTTGTCAGGTATCTGAACCTCTAAATCGTATTTTACGCTGGATTCCAACTGTATTTCTTTTATTTCCTTTGCAGGTAGTTTAGGATAATATGAACGGACTAAAGCGGTAACATCACAAACAATTGTCTACCATCCCTTACTAAAATAAAAGCTAACTGTAAAGAGATTTTTGATCTCAGATAATCAAAATGAAAACCTGTCAAGAAATCTGATTTGAGTTTCCTGACAATGGCTATGGATATTACATTCTTACTCTCAAAAATCAAATTAGGAATACCACTTATCTGATTATTGTTTTGACGATCTCAGAGCAAAACAATAAATCAAACGTTTAAGAAATGATTGAAATGTCATGGCAAAAATTTTAATTTCCAGATATGAAGAACTTGTGTTTAAATGTTTTAATTACTCATATTGTTGCTATTTTTTTAGCCACGAAATAGAAGAAGCATATGGTAATCACCTCGGTTTAAGAATTTGAAGTATGCTTATTTTTTTGATTAGAATCTAAGTGAAAATGATAAAGTAATGTTAAAAAAACATCAAATTGCATTCTTTTTTTAACACGTAATTACTTAAAGAACAGCGCTTTAAATTTGGTAAGAAAATTTTTATATTTTTTTTGATTTTAATAGAGATAATTTTAGACTACTTTCGCGTTTTTTAAAAAAAACTAACTAACTAAAATGGGGGGAAATAAAGCTATTCCAATACATAAGTATTGGGAGGATAAGTTATATGGAAGAGTTACAGATACTAAACTTCGTTCATCATCAAAAAAAACACTCAAAAATACAATTACATCAGAAGAGTTAAATTATTTTAACAAACTCACAAGTAATAATCCAATAGATAAATATACAATAATTTTTGCTACATATAATTTTTTATTAAAAAAACTAATAAGCGATTTTGATGGCGCCTTGGTGTCTAATTTTAAGGAGCAATCCAATCATTTACTTTTTTTATTTTCAACAGATTTAAATGTGACTTTTGAGGAGTACCTCATAGTAGTTAAAGATGAAATTTTAGAAACATTAAATTATTCTAATTACGACAAAGAAACATTTGATTCAAAATCAGCACTTGATAACTTAAACTTTTTATCACCATTTGGTATTGAATTTAAATCAGACAAGGAATTAGAATGTAATGGATTATTGTTAAAATTTGAAATCAATAATAAGCAAGATATTGAAATTCAGATTTTTTACGTGCAGGATTTTGTTTCCCCTGATTTAGTAAATTGTTTAGAGAAAAATTTAAGAAGGTTTTTAGTTAATCTAGAAAAAAATATTGAAACATATTTGTCTGACTACTCTTTGTTGAATGACATGGAGAAACAGCGCATATTAATCGATTTTAATAATACAGATAAAGAATTTCCAGAGGATAAGACTATTCATCTTCAATTTGAAGAGCAAGTATCAAAAACACCTAATAGAATTGCTTTAGTTTACAAAGAGCAGCAGTTAACATATAAAGAGCTTCATGAAAGAAGTAGCCAGTTAGCTCTTTATATCAGAGAGCGATATAAAGAAGGAACAAAACAAGAGCTCAATGCCGATGTGTTAATTGGCTTATGTTTGGACCGAAGCTTGGAAATGGTTATTGGGATACTTGCCGTACTTAAAGCTGGAGGAGCTTATGTACCTATTGATCCAAATTATCCCCAAGAAAGAATAGACTATATATTACAAGATACAAAGGCTCAACTTGTACTTTGCCAACGCCACATAACAGTACTTAATTCAGGCATACTTCCTGTAGATAAAGTTATTCACATTGATTTGACAGAAGAGTTGTATAAAACTGGAAGCGTAGTAAATAGTCCACAGTATAACAAATCCAACGATCTTGCTTATGTCATCTACACATCAGGAACAACAGGTAAACCAAAAGGAGTTATGGTGGAACACGCTGCAGTTTCTAACACTGTACGGGCTTTATATAATGTGTATGATTATAAAGAAATCAAAAAAGTAACTGCATACACTTCGTATGTGTTTGATGTTTCTGTCTCAGAAATATTTACTTCACTGTTGCAAGGATTAGAGCTTCATATTCTTGAAAACGCTATCAGGACTGATATTGAAGAACTGGCCAAATATTTTGCAGCTCATGAAATTAACCTTGCGTATTTGCCGCCAGTTTTGTTAAGTCTATTGCCAACAACGACACATCCAGCATTAAAAACATTGGTATATGCTGGAGAACCTTGTGACAAAAAAACAGCTGCTTTATGGTCAACCAAAGTCAAATTATTCAATTATTATGGTCCTACAGAAGCTTGTATTTATGCAAGTGGTAAACAAATAATTACTGATGAAGTTGAACAAATTGGTTTGCCCATTCAGAACAACAAATTATACATTCTCGATTCAGATGCTAATCCTGTTTCCATTGGTCTTGTTGGAGAATTATATATTGGTGGAGCTGGTTTGGCAAGAGGATATTTAAACCTTCCTGATTTAACCCAAGAACGTTTTGTTACTAATCCATTTGCTACCCAGGAAGATTTAGCAAAAGGTTATAATCGATTATACAAAACCGGAGATACAGTACGCTGGTTACCTGATGGCAATATTGAGTATTTAGGAAGAAATGATGATCAGGTAAAAATACGAGGCTATCGTATTGAGTTGGGAGAGATAGAACAAGCTTTGATTCAGATAGATGGAATTAAGCAAGCTTGTGTATTGGTTAGAGAAATAAAAACAAGGACAACCAGTACTAAATATTTGGTGGGCTATTATGTAGAAGATGCTAATTGTAAAACACTTGATAAAATAGCAATTCACAGTAAACTATCACAAGTGTTACCGGAATATATGTTACCAGCGGCATTAGTTGAGATGGAATCATTTCCGTTAACTATAAACGGTAAATTAGACAAACGTGCTTTACCTGATCCTGATTTTAAGCTATCTGATTCAAAATATAGTGAACCACTCAACGAACTGGAAAAAGAAATTTGTGAAATATGGCAGGAAATCCTAGGATTGGAAAAAGTAGGAACCTCAGATGATTTTTTTAGAATTGGAGGTAATTCTATTTTAGGTATACAAGTTTCACATCGCATGAGTAAAGCTTTGAATTGCCAAGTTAAAATTGGTGATATATTCAAGCATAAAACGATTACTCAATTATTGATTCATGCTACCGGTCAATCACTGTTAATTATACCTAAAGTAGCTGATAATAAAACTGTTCTTTCTTTTGCTCAAGAACGTTTGTGGTTTATCGAACAATTTGAAGAAGGTACCAATGCATACCACATGCCTTCTTTATTAGAACTTGATGCTGAAACAAATAAAGAGGGTTTAAAACAAGCTATTCAGCAAATTATTTCCAGACATGAGGTATTAAGAAGTACTATTGAACAGAGCGAAAATCTAGAGTATGGGATTCAGAAAGTTCATGAAACCCCACTATTTATTGACGATTTAACCATCGCTACAACGGAAGATTATGAGGCATTAATAAAAAAAGATATTGACAAGCCTTTTAATTTGAATGCCGAATATCCAATAAGGGTTAAATTTTATACGCTAACATCATCGTCAAAAGAGGCTTTAGATAGAACGTTAATGTTAATCAATATACATCACATTGCAAGTGACGGATGGTCGATGGACATTTTCCAAAAAGAATTAACAGCTTACTATGAAGCATTTCTTCGTAACGATAAAACGTTTGCTTTACCTGCTTTAGAAATACAGTATAAGGATTATGCCGTATGGCAAAAAAACTATTTAACGGGAGAGGTTTTAGAAAAACAATTGAGTTATTGGAAAAACAAATTATCAGGATATGAACCTTTAGAATTCCCAACCGATTACCCGAGACCAAGTAAAATAGACTATAGTGGAGCAAGACAAAAATTCACTGTCAACAAAGAAATTAGTCAAAAGTTAAGATTGATAACGCAGGAGTATGGAGTAACATTGAATAGTGTAATGTTAGCAAGTGTTAGTATTCTACTTAGCAAATACACGGGTCAGAAAGAAATAGTAATCGGAAGTGCTATTGCAAATCGCCAACACAGACAAACGGAAGGACTCATTGGTTTTTTTGTTAATACACAAGCAAACAGAATAGTGTTAAGTAATACTCAGCGTTTTATTGAGTTAATACAACAAGTTCATGAGGATCAGGTAGAGGCTCAATTACATCAGGACTTACCTTTTGAAAGGCTAATTGATATGTTAGAGATGGAACGCGATACTTCTAAACATCCTGTTTTTCAAGTGATGTTTGGCGTGCAAAATTTTGACTCTAATGAAAAAGCTTCTTATTTAGAGAAGAATTATCTTAAACCTTATGCTAATGAAGATATACATGCAGTAGAGCAATTTGATTTTTCTATTTCAATTGATGACAGTCACGAAGAGCTTATAGGAGAAATCAGTTATGCAACAAGTTTATTTCATAGCGATACCATAGCACAACTAGCAAACCATTATCTGCATCTACTGGATCAATTAATTCAGGAGCCAAAAAAGGCATACTGTCAAATACTATTGTTAAATCCAGTTGAATACAAACAGATAGTTTATGATTGGAATGAGACTGATCAGTTGTACATAAAAAACAAGGCGATTCATGAATTATTTCAAGATCAGGTAGTAAAAACACCTGATGCAGTTGCCATTGTTTTTGAAGAACAAACACTAACCTATAAGGAGCTTAATGAAAAGAGTAATCAATTAGCACGGCACATCAGAGCTCAGTACAAAGAAATAACGAAACAATCACTTGTTCCAAACACACTTATAGGTTTATACCTGGACAGAAGTTTAGAGATGGTAATTGGAATACTGGCCGTATTAAAAGCAGGAGGTGCTTATGTGCCATTGGATATAAATTATCCAAAAGAAAGAATAGATCATATTCTTGAAGATACTCAAGCAGTTTTTGTGCTTCAAAAGAGAACAATAAATGAGAGTGAAAGCATTTCTCTTCCACAAGAAAAATTGATTAATATTGATTTGACAGAAGCATTGTACAAGAATGAAGATAATTCAGATTTGCTTGTAAACTGTGATCCAACAAATCTTGCTTATGTCATATATACTTCGGGAACAACAGGTAAGCCCAAAGGAGTGATGATTGAGCATAAAAGTGTGGTTAATCTGATTCAAGATCTACTTGTTAAGTACAAAATTGAAAATTCAGAACGTTTTTTACTTTTTTCAAATTATGTTTTTGATGCTTCTGTTGAACAACTTTTTTTATCGTTGCTGTCAAACGGAGGATCCTTATTTATCATTGATAAAGATTCTATTCTGGATAGCACTCGTTTTATTGATTACGTCGTAGAAAATAAAATTACGCATCTTGATGCAACACCTTCTTATTTAAGTTCAATCGACCCTTCAAAGTTTACACTGTTAAAAAGAGTTGTATTTGGTGCAGAGTATCTGTCAAAGGATGTTTTTAATAAATACAAAAGTATTGTTCCAACAGTAATTAACGCTTATGGACCAACCGAAACAACAGTAACAGCACTAGTATCTGTAAATTCATATTTATTGCAAAAACCAACAATTCAGAATACGAAAGTTTTTATTCTCGATTCAGATTATAATCCGGTTCCAACTGGAATAATCGGTGAATTGTATATTGGTGGAGCCGGTTTAGCAAGAGGTTATTTAAACCGTCCTGATTTAACCCAGGAGCGTTTTGTTACTAATCCATTTGCTACTCAGGAAGATTTAGCAAAAGGCTATAATCGGTTATATAAAACCGGAGATACCGTACGTTGGTTACCCGATGGTAATATTGAGTATTTAGGAAGAAATGATGATCAGGTAAAAATACGTGGCTATCGCATTGAGCTGGGAGAGATTGAAGAAGCTTTGATGCAGCTGGAAGGAATCAAGCAAGCTTGTGTATTGGTTAAAGAAGTGAAAACAGAAAGTTCTTCTATAAAATACTTGGTTGGATATTATGTAGTTGATACGAGTAGTAAAATACTCGATAAAGCATCAATTATCAGTGAGTTATCAAAAGTATTGCCAGAATATATGTTGCCGGTTTCATTAATAATGATGGAATCATTTCCATTAACTATCAATGGCAAATTAGACAAACGTGCCTTACCTAATCCTGATTTTAAGCCAACAGCTACAGAATACATAGAACCTGTTACCAGTCAGGAAAAAGAAGTTTGTGAGATATGGGAGGAAATCTTAGGGTTGGAAAAGGTAGGAACCACAGATAACTTTTTTAGAATAGGAGGAAACTCCATTTTGGCCATACAGGTTTCACATCGAATGAGTAAAGTGCTGGATTGCCAAGTTAAGGTTGGCGATATGTTTAAGCATAAAACCATAAAGGGATTAGTAGAGCATGTTTTAATCGCACCTGAAGAGAACGTGGAGTGGGATCTTGGATAATTAACACAATTTTTAAATCAAAGTAATGACTATAGCTGTTTTTTTTAATGAATTAAGATATAATAATGGAGCCATATGGCTTGATAATGGTAAGCTCAAGCTTTCAACACCGGTAAAACTTCAAACCAAAGAAACTAAAGATTTTGTTATACAAAACGAGAGTGAAATAAGACGCATTCTCGATAATAATCAAATTTTTGATAAACAAAGCTTTTCAAATAATCCAATTTTTAAAACCCATAGTAAGGAATCCATTCTTTCCTCTGCTCAAGAGAGACTATGGTTTATAGAAGCTTATGAATCAGGGACAAATGCTTATCATATCCCATTGTTATATGAACTAGACACTGATACTAAAACTGAAGGATTGGAATATGCAATTCAACAGATTGTATTAAGACATGAAGTATTGAGAAGTACTATCGATCAAGGTACTGATATAGAATGTGGAATGCAAAAGGTTCATGAAAGGCCATTGCAAATTGAAGAAGTACATTTAACGTATGAACAAGATTATAAAGCACTTATAAAAAATGACATTGATTGTCCTTTTGATTTAAGTAAAGAATACCCAATACGTGCCAGATTTTATACAATTGCAGCTGTATCTGAATCTTCAACGCCTAAGACCTTATTGTCGATTACAATGCATCATATTGCCAGTGATGGTTGGTCAGTAGAAATCTTTGAAAAGGAACTTATTTCTTATTATGAAGCATACGTTAGTAAAGATACTACGTTTTGTTTGCCACCTTTGGCAATTCAATATAAAGACTATGCTATATGGCAAAAGTCATTTTTGATTGGTGAAGCTTTTAATGAACAATTAAGTTATTGGAAAAATAAATTATCAGGTTACCAAGTTTTAGAATTACCGACAGATTATGCAAGGCCTAGTAAAATCAACTATAAAGGTGATTTTTATACTTTCAAAATTAATAAGGAAATCAGTCAAAGGCTGCGTTTATTGGCTCAAAACAAGGAAGTCACATTAAACAGTGTCATGTTAAGTAGTCTGAGTGTTTTGCTTGGTAAATATACTGATCAGGACGATATTGTAATAGGCAGCCCCATAGCAAACCGCCATCATCAGCAAACTGAAGGGCTTATTGGTTTTTTTGTGAACACCCAAGCGAATAGGATATTGCTGAACAATTCTCAAAGTTTTGAAGAATTAATGGAACAAGTTCATCAGGATCAAGTAGAAGCACAACTATATCAGGATTTACCTTTTGAAAAATTAGTGGATGCATTGAGAGTCGAAAGGGATTCCTCAAGACATCCTATTTTTCAGGTTATGTTTGGTGTTCAAAGTATTGGTAATAAAGAAAAAAAGGCTAATTCAGAAAAAAAACACCTTTGGCCTTATGAGGTAAAAGATTTGTATGAGATTGAAAAATTTGATTTTTCCGTTTCGATAGATGACAGTCAAGAAGAACTTTCAGGAGAAATCACCTATGCAACAAGTTTGTTTACTAAAGATACTATAGCCAGGTTGGCAGATCATTACATATATCTGCTGGATAAATTAATTCAAGAGCCCAATAAGGCCCACTCTGAGATAGCGTTACTCTCCCCAATAGAGTACAATCAGATTGTTTATGATTGGAATACTACTGATAAAGAATACCAGAAAGGAAAGACAATTCATCAATTGTTCCAAGCACAAGTAGAAGAAGTGCCAGGCAATATTGCTTTGGTATATGGAAATCAAAAGTTAAGCTATGCAGAACTGAATGAGAAAAGTAATCAATTAGCTCGTCATATCAGGAAGCAATTCGAAAAAAGAAAAAGTCAAGAATTCATCCCCGATACATTTATAGCTATATGTATGGATAGAAGTTTAGAAATGGTAATTGGAACACTTGCAATATTGAAGGCAGGTTTTGCTTATGCTCCCATTGATCCAAACTACCCGCAGGACAGAATAGATTATATTTTGGAAGATACTCAGGCGGAACTTATTCTTACTCAAAATTGCATCTGCGAGAATCATAACGTAAAACTGCCATCTGATAAAGTAATTAACATCGATTTATCTGAAGATTTGTATGCAATTGAAGATAATTCAAATCTTCCAAATACAGGTCAATCAACAGATTTGGCTTATGTGATTTATACTTCCGGAACTACTGGAAAACCGAAGGGTGTAATGGTGGAACACAGAAATATTTTGAGTCTGGTGTACAATGATTACATCACTTTGTCAGATATGGATGTTTTCGCATTTTTATCCTCACCAGTTTTTGATGCTGCAACTTTTGAGCTATTTGTACCATTGTTGAACGGAAATAAATTGATCATTCCTTCAGAAATAAAAAGCATTATTTCTAATATAAATGAATTCAAACATTTTTTAGAATCAAACGCTGTTTCCGTTTTATGGTTGACAAAAACATTGTTTGAAAATTTATATTATTTAGACAACAACCTGTTTGAAAACCTGAATTATTTAATAATTGGTGGAGAAGAATTGGATAAGAGAATTGTAAATAAATTAATCAATAGCAATTCCAAACCCCAGCATTTTCTTAATGGATATGGGCCAACGGAGAGTACCACATTTACCTGTACTTATGAAATGGTAAATACTATAGATGGTATGAGTGTTCCCATAGGAAAACCTATTAATAATAGAAATGTTTACATCCTCTCTCAAAACCATATTCCTACGCCAATTGGAGTTGTTGGAGAGTTATATATTGGAGGAGAAGGCTTATCCCGAGGTTATTTAAATCGCACTGAATTAACTGCAGAAAGGTTTATAAAAAACCCATTTGCAACAGAGGTTGATAAAGTCAAAGGAAATACCAGATTGTATAAAACAGGCGATCTAGTGAGATGGTTGCCTGATGGAAACATTGAGTATATCGGTAGAAATGATGATCAGGTAAAAATACACGGCTATCGCATAGAATTAGGAGAGATAGAACATGCAATGTCTCAAATAGAAGGTGTTGAACAGGTGTGTGTGTTAACTAAATCAAGGCAAACTGAAACGGGTGTTGCTAAATCCATTGTTGGATATTATGTGCTGGACTCTAAATTTGAAGTACTTACTTCAGCTGAGATACAAAATAAATTATCCCAAGTTTTACCTAATTACATGGTACCTGGTTCATTGATGGCAATTGAATCATTCCCGTTAACCATTAATGGAAAACTAGACAAACAAGCCTTGCCAGATCCAGAATTTAATTCTTCTGAGACAGCCTATGTGAAACCAAGTACAGAACTTGAAAAACAAGTATGTGAGATTTGGCAGAAGTTACTCGGCTTAAATCAAGTAGGTATAACCAATGATTTCTTCAGATTGGGTGGCAATTCCATTTTAGCCATTCAAATTTCACATCGCATGAGTAAGTTGTTGAGATGTAATGTAAAAGTTTCCGACATTTTCAAGTACAAAACAATAGCTCAATTATTGATTAATGTTACCAATCAGTCTCTAATAACAATACCCAAAGTTACTACTGATAATGCTGTGCTTTCTTTTGCTCAGGAGCGTTTATGGTTTATTGAACAATATGAAGAGGGAACCAGCGCTTATCATATTCCTTCCTTATTTGAACTTGACATAAACACAGATAAAGAAGGTATAAAGCAAGCAATTGAGAAAATAGTTTCCAGACATGAGGTATTAAGAAGTACCATAGAAAAAGGAGAAAACCAAAGTCAAACTATTCAGGTTGTACATAACAAAGCACTTTTAGTAAAGGAAATCAATTTAAAAGATTCAGAAGATTATGAATCGTTTATAAAAGCAGAGATTGATCGTCCATTTAACTTAAGTTTAGAATATCCGATAAGGGCTTGTTTTTATAATATTGAATCGTCTTTGGATGCATCATTGATTAAAACAATACTATTAATCAATATTCACCATATTGCCAGTGACGGTTGGTCAACTAACCTATTTGAAAAAGAATTGGCAACATATTATGAAGACTATCTTAATAATAATTCAATATCTAGTTTACCAGCTCTAGAAATTCAATATAAGGATTATGCAGTTTGGCAAAGGACCTATTTAATTGGTGAGACCTTATCAAAACAATTAAATTATTGGAAAGAAAAGTTATCCGGTTATCAGACCTTGGAGTTTCCAACTGATTACAGTAGACCAACTGAAATAAATTATCAAGGGGAAAATTTCGATTTTTCAATCAACCAGAATATTAGCAGCAAATTACGCAGTTTATCTCAACGTAATGGTGTATCCTTAAATAGCGTTTTGCTAAGCAGTGTAAATATCTTGTTAAGCAAGTATACCGGGCAAGAAGATATTGTTATTGGAGGAGTTATTGCAAACAGACATCACCAGCAAACAGAAGGAAATATTGGTTTTTTTGTAAATACACAAGCTAACAGAACTTTTTTAAGCAGTTCACAAAGTTTTGATGAACTAATTCAAAAGGTGCATGAAGATCAGATTGAAGCGCAACTACATCAGGATTTGCCTTTTGAAAAGTTAGTAGACGAATTAGTCGTTGAACGAGATGTTTCTAGACATCCTATTTTTCAAATTCTTTTTGAGTTGCAGAGCAATGACACAAAGAATAACAGTTCAACACAACAAAAAGAATACCTCAAACCATATCTAATTGATGATGTGGTTGAAGCAGCAAAATTTGATTTATCTATTTATATAAATGATAATGATGGTGTTTTATCAGGACAGATAAATTATGCAACTAGTTTATTTAGTAGAGACACGATTGTAAGGCTTAGTGCACACTTCGTTAATTTATTGGAGCAGCTTATTGAAGAACCAATGAGACCTTACAGTGAGTTTAGTTTATTAGTCCCTGATGAACATAAAAAAATCATGTATGACTGGAATTCTACGGATCGGGAATACTTAAAAGAGAAAGCCATTTATCAGTTATTTCAGGAACAGGTACTAAAAACACCCAATGCAATTGCCATCGCTTATGAAGGGAAAATGCTTAATTATTTGGAACTGAATGAAAAGAGTAATCAGGTAGCACGTTACATTAGGAAGCAATACAGAAATGCGACTAAAAAAGAATTGGAACCAGGCTCACTTATTGCTCTACATCTGAATAGAGGGTTAGAAATGATTATTGGTATAATTGCTGTATTTAAAGCTGGTGGAGCTTATGTGCCAATGGATCCAAGTTATCCACAAGATAGGATAAAGTATATTTTAGAAGACACACAGGCAGAATTGATTCTTAATCAAATTGACATCACTGAAAGTGATGAGATGTATGATTACAGGGAAAAGATTATCAATATTGCTTTGACAGAGGAATTATATAAAACTGAGGATAATTCAAATCTTCCTGAGTATAGCACATCAGATGATCTTGCTTATGTGATCTATACTTCTGGAACAACAGGTAAACCTAAAGGAGTTTTAATAAACAATCGATCAGTAATTAATTTAACAAATTTTCATAACAGAAGATATTCAGCACTGTCAAGCAACCTTCAGGTGGCATTGTTGTCAAATTATATTTTTGATTTTTCAGTTCAGCAAATTTTCAATACACTGTTATACGGTCATACACTTCATATTACACCAAGTTCTTTATTGTTAAATCCATCTGAATTCAATGCTTATCTGAAAAAAAATAAAATAGAAGTTTTTGAAATAACCCCAATTCTATTTTCACATTTGATTTTGCCATTCGATAATTATTATGATTCTGATTTGAAATTGATAAATATTGGTGGAGAAAATCTTTTGGCAAGTACGATTTCTGAATTTTTCAGAAAAAAACTTCCGCCTCAGATTTCAGTAATTAATACATATGGACCTACAGAGTATACTGTCGATGCAACATCTTATGAAATAAATAATACTTCTCTGTCAGTTGGTGAACAGAAATCGGTATTAATTGGAAAACCTTTAGATAACACAAGGATATACATCCTAGATTCAAATAACAGTCCTGTCCCAATTGGAGTAATTGGAGAATTACATATTGGTGGAGCCGGTTTGGCTTTGGGTTATTTAAACCGTCCAGATTTAACCGCGGAACGATTTATTGCGAATCCATTTGCAACCGAAGCGGATTTAGCTGAAGGATATACAAAATTGTATAAAACAGGTGATTTGGTGCGATGGTCAGCTGATGGAAACATTGAATATATCGGTAGGAATGATGATCAAGTAAAGATACTGGGTCATCGTATAGAGTTAGGTGAAATTGAACATGCAATATCTCAGCTGGAAGGAATAAAACAAGCCTTCGTACTTGTTAAGGAAAGACAAACTGCAACCATTACTACTAAATATTTAGTGGGATATTATGTAGCGGATAACGATGCTAAAGCAACAAGCCAAACTATAATTCTTGATGAATTATCAAAGGTATTACCAGAATATATGGTGCCGGACTATATGATAGTAATGGAATCATTTCCATTAACAATTAATGGTAAATTAGATAAACGTTCTTTCCCTGAACCAGATTTTAGTGTGGCTACTGATCATATAAAACCGGAAACTGAGCTAGAAATTAAACTTTGTGCTATTTATGCAGAAGTTTTAGGTTTGACAAATGATCAGATTAGTACTCAACAGAATTTTTTCAGAATGGGGGGTAATTCTATTTTGAGTATTCAGTTGAAAAATAAACTAAATGAACTGGATGAATTTAAAAACATCAGTATCGCTAATTTGTTTAAATACAACTCTATTCAGAAGCTTATTCAAAGTCTTGCCCAAGATACTTCAAAAGGTTACAATCTGCAAAAGAACAGAGCACTGAATCATAATCATGAAATTGCGATTATAGGGATGTCTGGCGCATATAGTGGAGCAAACAATTTGTCAGAGTTTTGGAAGCTCATCGAGAATAAACAGGAAGGTGTTCAATTCTTTAACAAAACGGAATGTGAGGAATTAGGAGTAGACAAATCGCTATTGGAAGATGTTAATTATATTCCCGTTTCAGGATTGGTGAAGGGCATACAGGAATTTGATCCCTTATTCTGGGATATCTCACCTTTAGAGGCAAAACAATTAGATCCACAGATTCGTAAATTTATTGAACACTGTTGGTACGCATTGGAATCTGCGGGTTATATAAATAAGCGAAAAAATAAAAACATCGGTGTGTTTGCAGGAAGTGGAAGCAGTGACTATTTCTATGAGCATATTTTAAATGGCGAAATGGCCAATCAAATTAATATGTGGGATGCGTCAACGTCTAATAGTAAGGACGCACTTGCCACTAAAACAGCTTATTTTCTGGGATTAACTGGACCTGCAAATTCTGTTAATACAGCTTGTTCTACAGGATTGGTTTCGGTAGTTGAGGCTTGTCAAAAACTTCAATTAGCTACTTGTGATATGGCTTTAGCCGGAGGTGTGTCTATAGCACTTCCTGATCAGGTAGGTTATGTGTATCAAGAAGGAATGATTTTATCAAAGGATGGTCATTGTAGAACTTTTGATGAAAAAGCATCAGGTACTACAGCAGGATCGGGTGTAGGTGTTTTTCTATTGAAACGATTAGAGGATGCAATAAACGATGGAGATCCAATCATAGGTGTTATCAAAGGTTTTGCTACAAACAACGACGGTGACCGCAAAACAGGATATACAGCGCCTTCGGTTATTGGTCAAACCGAGTGTATCATCAATGCACAGCGTATGGCAGGTATCAGTTCCAACGACATTGATTATGTTGAATGCCATGGTACAGCCACTCATTTAGGAGACCCTATAGAAGTACAGGCATTGCGTGAAGCATTTGCTTTTAATCATGATAAAGAAAGGAAGCTGACTCATAAAACAGTATTAGGAGCGGTGAAAGCTAACATTGGTCACGTTGATTCTGCAGCTGGTACAGCGAGTTTAATGAAGGTATGTGCGATGTTGCAAAATAATACCATGCCAGGTCAGGCTAATTTTGAGAGTCCGAATGCTGAGCTTCAATTAGAACAAACCAATTTTGAAATTATCAAAACTAACAGGGATTGGCCCGCAATTGCAAACAGACCACGTTTAGCAGGTGTGAGTTCGTTTGGTATTGGTGGTACAAATGCACATGTAATTATTGGAGATTATGTCCCTACAGCCAATGAAAAGATAGAAAGTGAACTAGATCAACAAACGAATTCAATAAATTATATTGTTCCACTATCGGCCAAAAGCAAGCAATCTCTAAATAGTTACAGACAAGCATTGCTTAACTTTCTATCTGATCAAAATGGAAACAAAGTGGCAATCGATATTAAAGATATAGCATACACATTACAGGAAAGAAGAGATTGTTTTAGTTATCGAAATGCCTATTGCGCAACAAATGTATCAGAGTTGATAGATAAACTTAAAGAAGATACCGGTTATGCACAGGTTAATGAAGAAGTTATCAATAAGATTGTATTTATGTTTCCTGGGCAAGGATCACAATATGTAAATATGGCAAAGGCTTTTTATGAGCATGAGCCAGTTTTCAAAAACACAGTTGATCAGTGCATAGCGATTGCGAACCTACAGTTGAATACTGATTTAGCTGAAGTGATGTTTCCAACTGCCATACCGACACATAATATAGGTGAAACACAATGGACACAGATCTCTTTGTTTATTATAGAATATGGAATATCCAAATATTTGGATCATATCGGAGTTAAGGCAGATGCTTACATTGGGCATAGTATAGGCGAATATGTCGCAGCAACCTTAGCTGGTGTATTTAGTTTAGAGGATGCAATACATCTTGTAATTTCAAGAGGTAAGCTAATGCAATCCATGGAACCGGGTAGTATGCTTGCAGTTAATTCAAACGAGCAGGATATTCAATACATTTTAAATGAATATGAATGTGAAATAGCAGTTATTAATTCTTCCGAAGACCTTGTTGTTTCTGGTAGTCATGAAAAAATTCAAGATCTGAAAGAAGAATTGGACAGCAAAGGAATTGCTTCGGTTAAATTACAGACATCTCATGCCTATCATTCGGTAATGATGGAGAAAGCGGCGGATGAATTCGAAAAAGTATTTAAGGCTATTAAATTAAATAAACCAACAGGAAAATTTATATCAAATTTAACCGGCGAATTTGCCAATGAAGAAGTTGTATCTGCCACATACTGGTGTAATCAGCTTAGAAATACGGTTCAATTTTTCAAAGGAATAGACACCATCAGTAACAATTACAATCATCAGGTTAGTTTTATTGAAGTGGGTGTAGGTAAAAGCTTGTGCTCGTTTGTAAATAATTATAAAAAAGTAACCAATTACAAATCAATACAAACAATACAATTATTCCCATCAGCAAAAGAGGATAAAGTTGGTGAATTCAATCACTTAAGAAACAAAGAAGAACTTATTGCCAAACTCTGGATGAATGGAATTGTTCGAAACCCAAATGACACTAAATTATTCAAACAAACCAAATTGCAAATAGGATTGCCTGTTTATCAGTTTGATTTTCAGAAGTGCTGGTTTGAAAAAGCAAACAACATTCTTTCAAACACTAATAAAGATTTGATTATTGGAAAGTTTAAGGATGAAATTGAGCAACGAGACTCGATGAGTAATGCTGACTTAGTACGGTTATTGGAAAAATTATTAAGTCAAGATGCTGAAATTATTCCAAATGAAATTGTTCAAACGGAAATAAGTTTACTGGAGGAGGACGTATATACAGAAACTGAATATCAGATAGCCCAAATATTTGCAAAAATACTTGGTGTAGAACAACTATCCATTCATGATGATTTTTTCAGACTAGGAGGTAACTCTATTTTGGCAATACAACTGGCACGTAGCATAAGCACTACACTGGATTTTGAAGTCGTTGTGGCCGATGTGTTTCGCTTAAAAAGTTGTAAAGCCCTAGCTGAAAATGTTCAGGTGCTGGAACTTGATTCTGAAAATGTTCAGATGAAATTCTAGAAAATAACCTATCAATAAATAATTGAATACAAAAATTAAATAGACAAAGTGTATGAGCACATTTCAAAATACCAATACTTTTTTTAATTCATTAAGACTTAATTCCGGAGCTATTTGGGTGGAAAACGGAGAGATTATGTTTTCCGCACCAAAAAAATTCCAAAATAAAGAAACGAGTGATTTTATTGTAAGTAATAAACCTCAAATCATTCGTATTCTTCAGAAGAATGATATTTCATCTGCTAAAAAATTCCTGAATCAGAAAATTTTTAGAGATGAAACGCAATTGTATTACCCATTGAGCCCTGCTCAGGAACGTTTATGGTTTATTGAACAATATGAAGAAGGAACCAATGCCTATCATCTTCCTGCTATTTATGAAGTAGACGTTACAATTAATAAAGAGGGAATAAATTACGCATTGCAACAAGTTATATCACGACATGAAATATTAAGAAGCACAATCGAACAAGATACCGAACAAGGACATGGTGTTCAAATTGTGCATGACAAGCCTCTTTTAATAGAAGATGTGATGTTAATGGATACAGATGATTATGATGCCCTGATAAAGGAAGATGTTAATCGACCATTTGATTTAAGCAAAGAGTATCCAATCCGTGTTAAGTTTTATACAATAAATTCTTCGATTGATAATTCCTTGAATAAAATTTTGTTATTGGTCAATACACACCACATAGCAAGTGATGGCTGGTCAATTGATATATTTCAAAAAGAATTGTATGCTTATTATGATGCTTATATAAAAAAGGATACAGGATTTAGTTTGCCTGCATTGAATATTCAATACAAGGATTATGCTTTGTGGCAAAAATCCTATTTAACAGAAGATACCTTAGAAAAACAATTGGGCTTTTGGAAAAATAAATTAGTTGGTTACCAGACTTTAGAATTCCCGACTGATTATACTAGGCCGAGTCAAGTCGATTATAAAGGAGCATATCACGAATTTGAAATCAATGCGAAAATCAGTAATAAATTGCGCGAATTGGCTCAGGATAAGGGTGCATCTTTAAACTCTGTAATGTTAAGTAGCATTAATGTTTTATTGAGTAAATATACCGGACAAAATGATATCGTAATTGGTACTGTCATGGCAAACAGACATCACCGACAAACCGAAGAACTTATTGGCTTTTTTGCAAATACACAGGCCAACAGAGCCTTGCTTAGTGCTTCTCAAAGTTTTTCTGACCTTATACAACAAATTCATGAAGAACAAACTCAAGCACAATTGCATCAGGACTTTCCATTTGAAAAGTTGGTTGTGGAGCTTGGTGTTGAACGTGATGCATCAAGGCATCCTGTCTTTCAGGTTATGTTTGGTGTTCAAAGTTTTGGTAATGAAAATAAAAGTTCTGAACAACAGAAAAACTTCTTTAAGACATACGTAAGTGAGCATATTTATGAGTCTGAAAAATTTGATTTTACGATTTTTATAGATGATAGCAATGAAGCTCTGTCTGTACAAATAAGCTATGCAACCAGTTTATTTAATAAAAATACTATAGCTAAGTTAGGAGACCATTATATATATCTTCTGGATCAGTTAACTGAGAATCCAAATAAGTATTATTCAGAACTCAGTTTGCTTGATACTAAAGAATATAACCAGATTATTCATGACTGGAATGCAACAGAAAAGGAATATTTGAAGAATAAAACTATTCATGAATTGTTTGAGGAACAGGCTTTTAAAACGCCTGATGTTATTGCTTTAGCGCATGAATCTCAAATGTTGAGTTACAAAGAACTTAATGAAAAGAGTAATCAATTAGCTTGTTTTATCAGAGCACAATACAAAATAAAAACAAACCAAACACTAAAACCGGATACCTTAATTGCATTGTATTTGGATAGAGGTTTGGAACTTGTAATTGGAATACTTGCTGTATTAAAAGCTGGAGGAGCCTATGTTCCGATGGATCCTACTTACCCGCAAGAAAGGATTGATTATTTGTTAGACGATTCAAAAGCAGAGCTTATTCTGAGCCAAAGACATCTGAAAAATAACAGTATGGCGCAACTGCCTGACGATAAAGTTATTTATATAGATATAAAAGAAAAATTATACGAGGAGAATAACAGTGAAAATTTGCCGGAAAATTGTAAATCCTCTGATTTGGCATATGTAATTTACACTTCAGGTACAACTGGTAAGCCAAAAGGTGTAATGGTTGAGCATAAGGCTTTTTCTCAGTTCATTTATAATTTTAATGACAGGTTAAAAGAAACTATAAATTTGACTCAAGCAAATGTACTCAGTCTTACAAATTATGTTTTTGATATTTTCGGATTAGAGTACGCACTACCTTTAATTACCGGCAATAGAATCACACTTTCAACTATCGATAAAGTTACCGAAGAGGAGGTTTTAAATCATCAAATTATACAGCAAACTCCGGGGACCATATTTCATTTAGCTGATAAGTATCCAGATAAATTAGCCAACGCAGTTTGTCTTGTTGGAGGCGAAGCATTGTCTCCAGCAATAGCAAAAAAAATAATTCCAGCATTCAAGAAAGTAATTAATGTGTATGGCCCTGCTGAAACAGTTATATGGAGTTCTTCTTTTGAGGTGAAAGATGTGAATAAACCCTATATCGGAACCCCATTATTTAACGAAAAGATGTATGTACTCGACTCTTGTAATAACCCTGTAACTGTAGGAGTCATAGGAGAACTGTATATTGGAGGAGCTGGTCTTTCAAGAGGGTATTTAAATCGAGCAGAGCTCACCGAAGAACGTTTTATTCCCAATCCTTTTGCCACACAGGAAGATATGGCAAACGATTATGGCAGATTATATAAGACAGGTGATTTAGTACGTTGGTTACCAGATGGTAATTTGGAATATATAGGACGAAATGATGACCAAGTAAAGATACATGGATACCGTATAGAGTTGGGTGAAATTGAAAATGCATTGGCTCAACTCGAAGGCATCCAAAAAGCTTGCGTATTGGCAAAAGAGAAAAAAACCGCAGAAGGTAGTTACAAATATCTTGTTGGATATTATGTGCAGGATAATAACAACAATGAAATCAATGAGACGATTCTTTTAAAAGAGTTATCTAAAATCTTACCCGAGTATATGATACCATCGGTACTGGTGGCCATGGAATCGTTTCCATTAACCATTAACGGTAAATTAGATAAGCGCGCATTACCGGATACGGAATTAGGTGCCTTGGAAACTGTTTATGTTGCTCCAAACACCCAGTTGGAAAAAGAGGTGTGTGAAATTTGGAAGGAATTATTAGGTATTAATCAAGTAGGTGTTACCAATGACTTTTTCAAATTGGGTGGTAATTCTATTTTGGCCATCCAAGTGTCACATAGAATGAGTAAGCTATTGGAATCACATGTAAAAGTGGCTGATGTGTTTAAAAACAAAACCATTCGGGCAATTTTAGAAACATGCGCTATTGAGGAGGTTGAAGGTGTGGAATGGGCATTCTAAATCAATAAATGAATCAGTTACTATTATCAATTAATATCATAATGAACACAATTAATATTTTCTTTAATAAATTAAAATTCAACTCCGGAGCCATTTGGTTGGAGAATGAAACCATTAAAGCTTTTGTTCCTCCTGTATTGCAGAATCAGGAAACAAAAGACTTTATTATAAATAATAAAAGTGAGCTAATAACTATCCTTAAGGAGAATAAAATTACATCGAAGGAATTATTTTCTGATGTAATAATATTTGTAGATAAAAATAGCTCTCACTATCCATTAAGTGTGGTTCAGGAGCGTTTATGGCTTTTTGAAAAAGCAAAAGGAGGTTCAAATACCCAACATTTGCCACAAATATATGAACTTGATGTTAATGCCGATATAGAAGGAATAAAGCATGCCTTAAGACAAATTGTATCACGCCATGAAATATTGAGAAGTACCATCGAGCAAAAAAATACCAATGAAAAGTGTATTCAGGTGGTGAATGAAGAACCTTTACCATTTGAATCTCAATTGTTGATTGACACTAACGATTACATGTCAATCATAAAAGAAGACATCCATCGTCCGTTTTGCTTAAGTTCAGAATATCCAATTAGAGTAAAGTTTTATACAATTACATCCTCATCAGGAAAACCAACTAAAACTTTGGTTTTAATCAATATACATTTTATTGCGCACGACGGTTGGTCTTATGATATATTTCAAAAGGAATTGTTTGGATTTTATGAAGCTTATAAAGATAATGATACCACATTTAGCTTCCCTGCTTTGGAAATTCAATACAAAGATTATGCTTTATGGCAACAGGCTTATTTAGAGGGAGATGCTATTGAAAATCAATTAATCTATTGGAAAAATAAACTGAAGGGATATCAAAGACTTGAATTACCTACGGATTATCCAAGGCCTTCCGAAATAAATTATAACGGAGCTGAACATGTTTTTAATATCAATAAAAAAATTAGCGGACAGCTTCATGAAATTGCAAAATTTAACGGAGTAACATTAAACAGTGTTATGATTAGCAGTGTAAATATTCTGTTAGGTAAATATACCGGACAAGACGATATTGTGATTGGTCGAGTAATGGCAAATAGACATCACTGGCAAACAAAAGAAGTCATAGGAGCTTTTGCAAACCGACTTGCAAACAGAACCATTCTTAAAAAAGAACAAAGTTTTAATGAATTGGTACAACAAGTTCATCAGGATCAGATTGAAGCACAATTAAATCAAGATTTGCCAATTGAAAAATTAATTGAAGCCTTGCAAATTGAACAGGATTCATCTATGCATCCTATTTTTCAGGTAATGTTCTCCGTCCAGGATTTTGGAAATGAAGAAAAGTATTCGAAGGAACAACAAAACTTCTTAAAACCTTTGGAATCGGAAGGAATTTATCAGATAGAGAAATTTGATCTGTCTATTTTCATAGATGATTTTGGTGATGATTTAAGTGTCCAAATAGGTTATTTCACTAGCTTATTCCATAAAGATACCATAGAAAATATGGCAGTCCAATTTTTAGACCTTCTTGAACAGTTAGTTCAGTCTCCTGATAAAGCATACAGTCAATTCAGTTTACTTCCTTCTCAAGAGCACATTCTGGTTGGTTATGAACAAAGTGAATGTTAATTATTATTAATTGTAAACTAAGAATTTATGCTTTTTAAGAAAGATGAATTAAAAATTTTGTGGCCTTTTTATTTGGATATATTTATTTCAGGCTTATCCACTATGGTAAGACCTTTTGCTGTTATTTATTATTTAAGTTTGAATTTTTCTTTTTTTCAGATTTCAGTAATAGACGCGGCTTATGCCATTTCAATGGTGTTATTTGAAATTCCAACTGGATCGTTTGCCGATGGCTTTAGCCGAAAATATTCTGTGATTTTAGGATTGGTACTAGTAATGGTTTCTGTTTTTATAATCCCTTTAACGGACAGTTTCTTTGTAATTATGTGTGTGTGGGTGCTTGCAGGTTTGGGTACTACTTTTATTTCCGGCGCACAGGAAGCTTGGGTTATTGATAATCTGAACAAAGAAGGAAGAAGTGATCTCCAACATGAATATTTTGTAAAAATCAGCAGTTTCAGTTCTTTAGGAGGAGTTATAGCTCCCTTAATTGCTGTTTTATTACTACAATTTTACTCTATAAAACTTCTTTGGTTCATATTCGCTTTTGGATTTTTTATAAGTGCTGTTGTTTTATTATTGTTTTCGAAAGAAAATTTTAAGCCAGAAAAACACCGACCTATTGCATTAATAAAAAAGTCTTACCAAAACAGTAAACTGGGACTTGGCTTTTCAATAAGGAATAAAGCATTTTTCTATTTTATGATTGCGGGCATATTCATAGAAATGATTAACATAAGTATTATTGGAATGAATCCATTTTTAGTTAGTCTAGGATTGGCTGAATACAAATTGGGATATCTATTTTCTATTATAGCAGGAATTAATATGATTTCTCCATTCTTATCTAAAATTTGGGTGAAATCTAACCCTATAACTGTTATATCAGTTATCATTACTCTTATAATAGTGCTCCATCTGTCTTTGTTATTAGTTAAACCAACTTTCGTCATTGCGGCCTGTGTTATCTTTGGTTTGCTTAGTGGATTGACAATTATGATAGGTCCAATTCTTCAGACATATCTGCATAAAATTATTCCCGGAAAAATTAGAGCAACAACGGTATCTGTAAAAAGTATGGTAACTCAATTGGCCATTGCATTATCAACTATTGGAGTGGGGGCTCTGTTAGATATTTTCGGACCGCAAAAAGTTATTGCTTATGGGGGATTATTTGGAGTGTTGGCTATGTTTTTTTATCGGAAAGTTAAAATCGATAATCCCATTCAAATATAAAACCATCGATTTTTAAAAACTCAGACATCATTAGCTGAATAATCAAATAAAAAACTTTAATAAATACAAGAAACAAAATAAAAAATAATGACTAAAATACTATTACTTAAAAACTATTACCAAAATACATTTATAAATGGATTCCTTGGTTATACTTCAACACTATATAGGCATCTGATGAGGTTGTTGTGTATGGTTGCGAATTTGATTATGGAAACTATAGAAGGATTTAGCTGGTCCTCCAAAACGAATAAAGAGTCAAATTATAAAATACATTTTTTCATTATTCCATTATTCCTTGTATCTACTTCCTCGATTTCTCAAGTACAATTGTCAGGTGTAGTCATTGATACACTTGATGTTCCTATTTCCTATGCTCCCGTTGCATTGCTTTCATTACCTGATAGTACTTTCGTAAAAGAGACAATGACAGATGAAAAAGGAAATTATTTATTGCAACTGACCGATTTTGGAAAGTATAAATTAAAAGTCAATGTTGTAGGTTATCAGAAAAAGTACTCTGATGAATTACATATTGACTCATTATCAAATAAAAATATTACTCTTGATATTAAATTAAACCCTTTTTTAGAAGAGCTAAAAGAGGTTTCGGTTTCTATGGTCAGACGAGTGGTTGAATTTAAAAACGGAAATGTTACCGTAAATGTGGAAAAAAGCCCTTTGGCAAAAGGGAATACAGTTTATGATCTATTGCCAAAATTACCAGGTGTCCGGATTAATAATAACGTTATTCAATTAAATGGTAAATCGGGTGTTATTATCATGCTCGATGGCAGAATTCAGAATTTAACAGATGTTCAATTATTGAATATGCTGAAAAGTATGAATGCTGAAGTAGTTGAAAAAATTGAATTAATGAAAAATCCACCAGCTAAGTATGATGCGTCCGGTACTTCGGGAATGATTAATATTAAAACTAAAAAAACAAAATCACAAGGATATAGTGGATCACTTTACACATCCAGTTCACAAGGTGAATACGGAAGATCAATGTTAGGAACAAGCTTGAATTACAAATCGGATAAATTTGTTGTATTTTCCAACTTAAATTATAATTACGGTATTTATCAAAATAAATATACATTTAATAGTAAATTTGAAAACAACCCTTCTTCCACCACAGAATTCAATTTAGTAAATGGTATTAAAGATGTCAGCGAAGCATTGAATTATAAATTTGGAGCTGATTGGCAAATAGATAAAGATAATATTGTTGGGTTTAAAATAGATGGTGGTCCCGCTTCGAATACATCTAAATCTGCAGGAACAAATACAATTTATCAGGATAATAATATGGGGTATGATCACCTGAATGTAAGGACAAGTATCCCTGATAAATGGAATCTTAATAACTATAATGTCAATGCAGAACACCGTTTTGACGAATCAGGTACCGTGTTGGTTTTCAATACTGATTATACCCGATTAAGAGAAAAAATTTCAAGCGCCGTTCAAAACGTTTTTCTGGATGAAAATAATCAGGAAGCACTTCCTCCAAATATTTTCAGAAGTAAAAATAGTAACGCTTCTAACATATTCGTATCCAAACTTGATTTTACTAAAATTCGTGATCCTAAAACTTCTTTTGAAATGGGAGCTAAAGCCAGTTTTATTAACACGGATAACAATTACCTGTTTGAAAGAAAATCGGATTCTTCAGAAGATTATTATGTGGATAATGAATTAACAAATAATTACACCTATAGTGAACAAACTTATGCCGGTTATTTTAATTATATTACCTCATTTGGGAAAATGGATATTCAGTTAGGGCTAAGAACAGAGTACACAAATTTAAAAGGAGTTAATACAACAAATGGGTTTGAGATAAGAAAAAACTATTTTAAACTGTTTCCGAATATTTCACTTGAATATGAGTCGTCTGAAAATCATAATTTTCAATTAAATTTAAACAGACGCTTAGACAGACCTCCCTATCAGTATTTAATGCCTTTTCAATTCTATGAAGATCAATATAATTATTTTGAAGGAAATCCATTTCTAATGCCTCATTACAGTAATAATATCGAATTAACACATAGTTTTAAACAATCCATCACCAATAGCTTTACGTATAGTCGTATTAATAATGTATGGTTATTTTATTTAAATCAAAATGACGACACTAAAATTACTGTAAGATCTTTTAAGAACATGAGATACAGTAATTATTATGCTTACTCTTTCTTTATTCAGCATAAACTTAAACCCTGGTGGAATATATCCGCCAATGCTCTCTGCGCCTATATCGAATATGCTGGGGATGTAAATAATGTGCCTTTCAAAACAGCATCTTTGTATTATGCTCCTTCATTAACCAATACCTTCAATGCTCCTAAAAAAACTAAAGTGGAAGTTATAGCATTTTACAATAGCCCAAAGAATGATGGTTTTCTACAAATAAAATCTTGCTGGATGCTTTCTTTCGCTGTTAAAAAAGCATTTTTTGACGGAAAGTTAGATTGCAGTGCCGGTGTAAACGACCTGTTTTATTCAAATCGCCGCAGAACAAAAGTTGATTTTGAAAATCAAAATTGGAACTATAATGCTAAGGATGATACCCGCCGTTTAGTTGTAAGTATTAACTATAACTTTGGAAAAATTAAAGTTACTGAAAGAAAAACAACTGGCAACGAAGAAGAAAAAGAACGACTCAACAAGTAATAAAGTAAAAAAGACGAATTATGATAAAGAGATATATAAACTTAGATAGCGAACAGGAAAGTAGTGTAAAAAGCTTAATAAAGGAGTGTGAAGAGTATGACAATTCAGTTATTCCTGTTCAATTTGATCATAGTTTGAATTATTTTTCAGAAATGAATTCCTGGTTCCTCTACTTTGAGGAAGAAGAACTGATAGGTGTGATATCTATATTCAATCCGCTATCAGAAATTGCCGAAATATCAGGTTGTGTTAAACCTAATAAAAGAAACAAAGGGAAATTCAATGAATTAATTGTTTCCTCCTATAATGAATTGAGCGTCTATAATATAAAATCGGTTTTGTTTGTTGTTGATAATGATTCAAAAGCGGGTATGGGAATTGCCGAAAAGTTGAATTTAAAATGCGATCATATTGAGTACCTGATGAAATATGAACAATTTAAAGAAAAATACAACTCATCAATTCAGTTTCGTGATGCTAATTTGAATGATGTAGATGATTTTATAAGGATCAATTCAGAACTTTTTCATGAAACTCATGAAGAATCAGAAAAAATTATAATGTCTTGCTTGCAATCAAATGAGAGAAAACAGTACATGGCAGAGATTGATAATACAATTATCGGGATTTGTACATTATTTTATTCCGATAACAAGGTGATTATATATGGATTGGGTATCAGTGAAGTTTATCAAGGGAAAGGCTATGGTCATGATCTTATCAATTCAGTTTTTAGTCTGCTGAAGAATAAGAATTATGAATTGGAATTAGAAGTGGATAGCTTGAATGAGAAGGCATATAACTTATACAAAAAAGTAGGTTTTAAAGAAACCAGAGTCGTAAATTATTATGAAAAAGAATGTATAGGATGATAGGGATGATAATATATCGCCAAAAGAATAATGAATTCATTTATTACAGAAAAAAGATTGAACATGAATAAGGAACAACTTCCACAATTATTTTTAATGCACTATGCAGGAGGAAGCTCCTATTCTTTAAATTTTCTAAAGAAAAAATTGGAATATTTTTTTGACATAATTAGCCTTGAATTACCTGGAAGAGGCGACAGAATGGAAGAAGAATTAATTAAAAACCGAGAAAAAGCTGTAGAGGATCAATTGAGGCAATTTAATAAATTCCGAAGACCAAATACTCCAGTTGCAATTTATGGGCATAGTATGGGGGCTCTTTTGGGATTTGAATTAGTAAAGAAAATTGAGAAGCAAAATATAGAGGTTTCTTGTTTGATTGTTACGGGTTGTACTGGTCCTGGGATTTTTGGAGGAGAATTTCGCTATAATTTGCCCAAAGATAAATTTATTATGGCTTTGAAAGAATTGGGAGGGATTCCAGATGAAGTCTACGATTCGGAAGAGTTGTTTGACTTTTTTGAGCCAATTTTGAGAGCAGATTTTGAGATTGTTGAACAAGAGCACGAAAGTATTTCAGAAGAAAAAATTAATTGCCCAATTTTTTGTGTAATGGGATCCGAAGAAAAAAATGCATATAACATTACTAATTGGAAAAACTATACTCATTCCAATTTTGAACACGAGCAATTCAGTGGAAATCATTTTTTCATTAATCAGCATTCAGAAAAATTGAGCGAATTTATAAAAAAAGCGTATCATACATCTTTGGATTTAGAATTTGAAGGAGTAGAAGAGGTAATGAGTGTATCATTAGATTTTAATTTTTAAAAATATAGTTTTGACTCGTATTTATTATGCTTACATATCTGAAGAATATCATGAAAATTTCTTAAAAAATGAATTGGTAAAATTTCCAACAGTTTTTCAAGAAAAAATTAAGGAATACAGAAAATGGGAAGATGCTCAATTATCTCTTTTAGGTCGAGTACTATTACTTAAAGGGATCAAACAAATTTATGGCCGAGATTACCAAAATAAAGAAATTGAGTATACAGCGTATAATAAACCTTATTTTAAAGATGATTTAATCCAATTTAATATTTCGCATTCAGGAAACATCGTAGTATGCGCTATCAGTGATCAATCAGAAATAGGAATCGATATTGAAAGAATAGCAAATATTGAGATAGCCGATTTTAAATCGGAATTCACAGAAAACGAATGGGATGCAATTGTTTTATCTAACAATAGTAATGAAGCTTTTTTTGCTTATTGGACCCAAAAAGAAGCAGTTATAAAATCCCATGGTCACGGATTGTCTATTCCTTTAAAATCCTTTGAAATCTTAGATAATGTAACCGAAATAAATGGTGAAAAATACGGTTTAAAAGAACTAAAAATTGATGAAAAGTATAAATGTTATATAGCGCTTAAAATGCTAAATCCAATTCAAATAAGCCATGTTGAATGGCAGTATTGATAGAGTATTACCTCATTCATCCTCACTTATTTTAACTCTGATTTAGAAACCTGTGATTTCTTTTCCAAAACGAAATATTAATCACACTTTCTGTGATTTCTTTTTTAAAATGAAAAAATAATCACAGAAAGTGTGATTAAATTTTCAAAACCAAAAAATAAGCACAAAGGAATTTATGAAGGCAATACATATAAAAAAGAAATCACAGAAAGTGTTAGTAATTCACTTTCGTCCTGACAGAAAATGACTTCGCAGTCAATTAATATAAGTGGCTATAAATCAATTTAATAGTCGTTTAATTGAAAATAAGTTGTAAATTACTGCCTATTACCTTAAACAGCTGTAATTTGTTATGATGCGAGTTTTAAAATGCCACCTTTTTTTACTCTTCATTTTTGCTTACAATTTATGCAATGCACAGTATATACTGAATGATTCAAGCCAAAACGAAATTTCTTTGCATAAACATACTTCTATTGTAAATGTTGGTTCACAAAATGTAACTTTTGATCAAATACGTGGAAACTTTACTAAGTATGATCCCCAAAAAATAAAAAATGAAATAGAAGATTTAGGATTTACGCAGAGTCATTATTGGACAAAAACTACAATCGAAAATCAATCGAACTCATTCTATACGTATTACCTTGAAACGGCAAGACCTATAACCGATTTTGTAGAATTGTACGTAGTAGATGAAAACTCCAAAGAAATAGAATTTTATCGTAACGGTGATGCCATTCCTTATAAAGAACGTAGCTTCAATAACCGAAAAAATATTTTTGAATTGCAATTTCCACCCAATGCGAAAGTTACTTTGTTTTTGCATATTAAAAGCGATGGAGAAGTGCTCAAGTTGCCATTGAAATTACATTCTGCAAGTAACTTTATCAGTGAAACAGCAAGTGAGGAGTTGTTTTTTGGGTTTTTCTATGGCATTTTGGCAATCGTTGGCATCATTTATTTCTTCTTTTATTTTGCTTTACAAGAGAAGATATTTTTATACTATACACTCTATGTTTTTTTTGTAGGCTTACTACAGTTTTCAATTGATGGTCTTTTACATCAATATATTTCGCACGATTTAGGATGGATTGCTAATCATGCGGTACTTTTAATTGCCATTATTGCCGTTTATTTTTCGGGTAAGTATAGCGAAGAGTTTTTGAAAATAAGGGTATATAGTAAAAAACTATACCTGCTGTATAAAGTAGCGTATATTTCATTATTGGTTCTCTTTTTAACGATTGTGTTAGTCCCACAAGCCCTACAATTGTCTTACGTGGTGGTTAATTTGCTGTCTCTAATCTTCTTGTTGCTTATTATTTGCTCTATTATTTATTTGTATGTCACCAAAGAGCCTGTAGATTACTTCTTTACTATCGGTATTTTATGTTTAATAAGTGGTTTTGGAATTTTTATATTATATAATATAGGTCTTTTGAATAATAACTTCTTAACTCAAAACAGTCCTAAATTTGGAACCGGTCTTGAAATTGTTTTTCTTTCCCTTTCCATGTCTAACCTGATTCGTAAGCTTAAAAACGAAAAAGAAAAACTAAATAGAATTGCATTGACTAAATCAGAGGAAATGAGTGATTTGAAATCGTATTTCTTATCTAATATCAGTCATGAACTGCGTACGCCGCTAAATGCAATTTTAAATTTAACGGATCTGATTTTGAAGGAAAACAATACGAAACAAATTACAGACGATTGTATGATCATTAAAGAATCCTCTAAAAGTTTGTTGGGTTCAATCAATGATATTATAGATTTTTCTAAAATTGATAAAGGTGAGATTGTGCTTGAAAAGAAACCGTTCGATCTCCGAAGATTGATTGGAAGTATTCGAAGGAATGCCGAAACTTTGGCTAAAAACAAAGGACTCGATTTTGTGTACAGTGAAAAAAGTGAAATCCCTCAAGAAATAGTCGGTGATCAGGAAAGAGTAAGTCAAATTTTGAATAACCTATTGAACAATGCATTAAAGTTTACTTCAAAAGGAACGATACAATTAGAGGTTGAGTTTATTCTAAAAAAAGAGACTCATGGAACATTAATCGTAGGAATTACGGATACCGGTATTGGAATTTCCGACGAAAAGATGAATAGTATATTTGATTCCTTTTCGCAAAACAGTATCAACAACAAAAGACAATTCGGCGGACATGGTTTAGGCTTGTTTATTGTGAAGTCATTAGTAGATCTTCATCAAGGTACTATCAATGTTTCCAGTGTTATTGACAAAGGAACCAGTTGTACTTTTGTTCTTGATTTTGAAGTGGTTGAAAACAAAGAATTGGGCCAAGTAGTTGCTATTGATTCACAGTATGATTTTAAGAAAAAAAGAATTCTAGTTGTTGAAGACAATCGCATCAATCAGTACGTAATTGAAAAAATAGCGAGCAAATGGAATAATATCGAATTAGTATTTGCAAATAACGGGGAAGAGGCCATTACGATCCTTAAAAATCAAAATGTCAATATTGTTTTAATGGATTTGCAAATGCCGGTAATGGATGGTTATGAAGCCACGATTGAAATTAGGAAAGGGAATGCCGGAAGTAGTAATGCGCAAATTCCAATCATTGCAGTTACGGCGGATGTGACTGAAGAAACCAGAAAAAAAGTCTTTGAATTGGGATTTGACAGCTATCTCACAAAGCCATTAAAAAATGATGTACTGTTTGCTGAAGTACATTCTTTTCTGAGTGAACTATAAACTTAAAAAAAAATCCCCAACTACTGTCGGGGATTTTTGTTGTATTATGATTTTTGTTCTTTGTTGAAGTACACCAGGTAGTAATACATTTGTTTTTCTTCATCCCAGCCTTTTTCCACATACTTTTCAGCACTTTCAGGGTTAATGAAGTCTAACTTGATTTGGATGTTGGTATCCAATTCTATGACGTTTTTCATTTTACGACGGGCATCACTTACAGCAGCATTGGCAATAGGGAAGGTGGTCAAGTCTTCGATGCTGTATTTTTCACCTTTATCGACTTTGAAATTTTTAAATTCAGAAATTAAATCAGGGTTATCAATTACTTCACTTAAGAAGTTCGCCTCTTCAAAGTTGTCATTCTTGGCAAAGTGATTTACCGCACGGTTCATGAACATTACTTCTTCTTTTTTGTCTTCTGCAGGAAGTACTACTTCTTTTGCGAAGTCCTGACAAAATTTAAGGTACTTTTTAGTCATGAAGTTCTCATCCTGGAAAGCATCCACGCTTAAGAAATGTTCTAACCAGTAACGGGCATCATAACGGTTGCTGTCAACAGTCAGGATTTTGTAACCTTCTTCTTTTTTATAGTTGAAGATTAAACAACCTTTATCCAGTTTTTGCAAGTTGATACCTTGTTGTAAGATCATGTCTAATTGTGATCCGTTTTCTTCAAACTGAAGGAAGTCGGATTTGATCTCACTTTTGAAAACACCAATGGCATCAACCGGTTTGTTATCAATAGAAACATTAGTTAAATAAGCAACATACACTTCTCCGTTTTTGATATGCGGATGGTTGGACTGTTCGAACAAATGCTTTGTAATCTTTTTAGAAACTTCATGAACGCTTCCCGGATTAGCAAATATCTCTGTAGCCAGGTTGTACATTTCGTTGTAATCCAAATCCACATCATGGGCAAACTGATAATAGTTTTCTTCACTACTTCTGAAAGGCTTGAAGAAGAACTCTTTTAAAAGCGGCATGATTTCATCATTTAAGCCATAAGGCTGATCTGATAAGAAAATAGCTTCGTTACGACTTTTGTTTCCTACTCTGTGTATGGAAAGATTGTCAATGTGTGTATTAAATAAGTTGATCATTTTTTTTAAAGGTGCTAAGTTGCAAAGTCACAAAGTTTCAAAGTTTTTATATGCGTTCCTTTATTTTTCGGATAAAAGAACTTGTCATACGCTCCAATTCTTTTGCTTCGTCGTATATTTTATTAAATTGTTGTTGAGTAATATAATTCAAGTTAAAAGCAATTTCTATTTGTGTTTGCATTTCAAAAAGAGAGGCAATAGAAAAATTCAAAAATTTCAGGTAATCCTGATTGCCATTTCTGCCAAATCCTTCAGCTATATTACTCGGTATTGATATCGAACTTCTTCTGATTTGTGAAGTGAGCCCGTAGATTTCTTCTTTAGGAAATGAATTGGTTAAAAGGTAAATTTCTGTGACTAAAGTCATTGATTTCTGCCAAATCAATAAATCTCTGAATGTACTCATAAATCTTAGAACCTTAGAACCTCAGAACCTTTGTTACTTTAAAAATTAATTCCAGTTTTCTTCGAAGCCGTAGTCTTCGAAAGAGTCGTCTCCTTCGAACATATCTAAATCATCTTCGTCATAGTCGTCTTCGAACTCGTCATGAAATCCTCCGTCTTTTTCTGCTTCAAATTCTTTATCCGGAGCAAAAGCCGGCATCACTCCATGGGAGAATAACAAATCAGGGTAGCTTACTCCAGCTTCCGGCTCTTCAATAGCTGCCAATTCAACGAAGAAAGTCCACATGTTCAAAAAGTCATACACATAGATCATTTTGGTATTCTCTTCATCAAAGGTAGATGATAAAAGATAGTCACCCATGGTTAATCCTTCACCCGGAGTATCCCCGGTATCAAATAAAGGAATTTCCTCATCTTGATTCCATTTGTCGTCACAAGTATAAAATGCTGCCATTTCCATTCCATCAAAACCGAAAGCATTCACTAATGCATTGTGTAAGTCTTCCAGGGTGTCTTTTTCTTCGATGGCAATATCTCTGAAAATATCTTCTTCTGCGTCAAGAATGACTCTGAATTTGTAAACCATAATCGTTTGTATTATTGAAACGTCAAAGGTAAAATATAATTTCGATTTTGGATTTAGGAAATCCGATTTGTTGATAAGATTTTAATTAGCTCTCGTAGAATTCGATAGGTAAACCATCGGGATCAGCGATGAAAAAAAAGCGTTTTTGGGTGTATTCATCGGTTCTTATTTCTTCACAGATGATGTTGTTTGCCTGTAAGTATTCTCTCGTTTGGGATAGATCATTCACTTCAAAAGCCAAGTGACGTAATCCTGCTGCCTCTGGTCTTGATGGTCTTTCCGGTGGATTAGGGAAGGAGAATAATTCTATGGTATAACTGCCGTTGAGTGCCAGATCCAGTTTGTAGGATTGGCGTTCTTTCCGGTATACTTCCTGTAGGATTTCCATGCCAAGTACTTCTGTATAAAAACACTTTGATTTTGTATAATCAGAACAGATAATGGCGATATGATGGACTTTATTGAGCTGTATCATGTTGTTTGTTTTTGAATGTATAGAAAGCACATAAGACAATCCATAGTAAGATGCTTCCTTCAATGATACGTTGGATTAATCCTTTGT
>DATEDY010000265.1:0-16152 GCA_035281405.1 Flavobacterium sp. | reverse complement strand
ACTTACGATGCCGTTTATGTATATTATGGCTCTAATGGTTGGTGCCGCTCTCGTTACTTGCCTGAATATTGCCACGGATATGATATTAACAGAGGTCATAGAGTAGTTATCGATTACAGAGGCGGAACTCCTTGGACACATTTTGATTACCACCGCAGACATTACTGGAGAGACAACTACCGTAACTACCGTGAAGAATATTATGCTCCAAGACACAACAGAAGAACAAATTATGTAGCTGTTAATCCTAGACATTATGATAACGACAGAGGTTACCGTCACAATAATGGAGGAGGTCACGGACACGGACATTACAAAAAACACGACAGAGGAAATGACCAAGGTCACGGAAGAGGACACGGAAGAAGAGACTAATTTTTCTTCAATCTGAATCAAATATAGTAAAGAGAGAGCCACGGTTCTCTCTTTTATTATTTTATACCCGGCCGTTTTCTTTTATCTTTGCAAAAAGATTTTCAAATTGAGGTATTTTATCGAATTCGCTTACAACGGAACCCATTATCACGGTTGGCAATACCAACCTAACGCAGTAACTGTTCAGGAAACTTTGAGCAAAGTTTTTTCTACTTTGTTACAAGAAGAGATTGAAATTGTAGGTGCCGGCCGAACGGATACCGGAGTCCATGCTTCTCAAATGTATGGGCATTTTGATACCGAAAAAAATATCGACAAAGCAAAACTCATCTACAAAGCCAATTCTTTTTTACCGAAAGACATCGCTATTTATGATATCATTCCTGTACATGATGATGCGCATGCCCGATTTGACGCCACATCAAGAACATACCACTATCATATCGCCACAAAAAAAGATATTTTCGGGAATGAAATTTCTTGGATTAACCAATTACCCTTGGATTTAGAAGCAATGAATGAAGCAGCTGAAATTCTCCTGGATTTTATAGATTTTCAATGTTTTTCCAAATCAAACACCGATGTTTTTACCTACAACTGTAAAATTACCGAAGCCTACTGGCGAAAAGAAAATAATAAACTTATCTTTACCATAACTGCCGATCGCTTTTTACGCAACATGGTTAGAGCGATAGTGGGAACACTGGTTAATGTCGGTCTTCATAAAATAACTAAAGAAGATTTCATCCAAATCATCGAAAGCAAAGACCGAAAAAAAGCAGGGTTTTCTGTTCCGGCTCAAGGATTATTTTTAACTAATATAAAGTATCCGTACATTAACAAGGAGAATGAAAGCATTTGATTCGACACTTTTTAAACGAATTTTAGAATACACAAAACCTTACCAATGGCGGTATAAAAGTGTGATCGTTTGGGCAATTCTACTTTCTGTTTTTGCAGCCTTACGCCCTTACCTTTTAAAATATACCGTAGACCATCATATTCAGGCCAAAAACCAACAAGGATTAACCCTATTCATCTGCTTAATTGGTGTAACATTACTCTTAGAAGTACTTGCTCAATTTTATTTTGTTTATTGGGCCAACTGGCTGGGACAAGACATCATCAAAGACATCCGAATCAAACTATTCAAGCATTTATCAGGATTCAAAATGAGTTATTATGACCACGAACCAGTGGGAAAATTAGTCACTCGTGCGGTATCTGATATTGAGGCCATAGCCAGAATTTTCAGTCAGGGATTGTTCATGATTATCAGTGATCTTCTTAAAATGGTTGTCGTTCTAGGTTTCATGTTATATATGAACTGGAAACTGACATTGATTGTCATTGCTGCGATGCCGATTTTAATCTACGCCACCCGTGTTTTCCAAATAAAAATGAAAGTTGCTTTTGAGGAAGTACGAACGCAAATTGCCAATATGAATACCTTTGTTCAGGAACGGGTTTCGGGAATGAAAATAGTGCAGTTGTTCATCCGAGAAGAAACTGAATATCAAAGTTTTAAAAAAATCAATTACTTACATAAAAAAGCATGGGTAAAGAATGTGTGGTACAACTCCATCTTTTTTCCCATTGCCGATATCGTTTCAGCACTTACCCTGAGTTTGATCATTTGGTATGGAGGCCTTAACATTTTAAACAACGATACGTTCACCACCTTTGGAGACTTGTTCGCTTATACCATGTACATCTCGATTTTTTTCACACCACTTCGTCAAATTGCAGATAAATTCAATGAGATGCAAATGGGAATGATTGCTGCAAATCGTGTTTTCGAAGTACTAGACACGCAAAATCATACCGAAGAATCCGGCACATTAGAAGCACCGCATTTTGAAGGAAAAATCGATTTCAAAGATGTTGTTTTCGGATATAAGGAAAATGAAGATGTATTAAAAAGCATCAACTTAGCTATCAACAAAGGGGAAACCATTGCTATCGTTGGAGCAACTGGAGCCGGAAAATCCACCATCATTAATTTATTGAATCGTTTTTACGAAATCAAATCGGGTGAAATCCTCATTGATAATAAAAATATTCAAAACTTTTCTTTAGAAAGTTTGCGAAAACAAATTGCAGTAGTGCTACAAGATGTTTTCTTGTTTGCCGATTCCATCCACAACAATATCACACTTAATAATCCTGATATTTCCAGAGAAAGTGTTATAGCTGCAGCCAAAGAAATTGGCGCTCATGATTTCATTATGAGTTTGCCCGGCAATTACGATTATGATGTAAAAGAAAGAGGTAATATGTTATCCTCTGGCCAACGTCAATTGATTGCTTTTTTACGGGCTTATGTGAGTAAACCGAGTATTTTAATTTTGGACGAAGCCACATCGTCCATTGATGCCTATCTTGAAGAATTAATCCAAAAAGCAACAGTAACACTGACTAAAAACAGAACGTCCATAGTCATTGCACATCGATTAGCGACGGTTATCAATGCTGATAAAATTGTCGTTTTAGACAAAGGAATAGTTGTAGAAGAAGGCAATCATCAGCAACTCTTACAAAAAACAGGCGGCTATTACCGAAAGCTATACGAAGCACAATTTGTAAATCACGAAGAAGAAATCAACTAAACAGAAATGGACAAATATTCAATTGAATTAGACGTAAGAGATTACGAACTAGACGTACAGGGAATTGTAAACAATTCGGTATATCAAAATTATTTAGAACATGCCCGCCATGAATTTTTACACCACCACGGTATTGATTTCGTGGATTTTGCCCAAAACAACATCATGCTTGTAGTAAAAACCATCGAAATGAATTTCAAAAACTCGTTAGTGAGCCGTGACAAATTCAAAATTGAAGTTTTCGCTGAAAAAGAAGGCAATTTAAAAGTGGTTTTCCATCAGGATATTATCCGACTTTCAGACAGCAAACCAATTTTATCTGCAAAAGTAACCGGAGTCGCCATTAAAAACGGAAGACCTGTCGCTCCAGACACCATTCCGCAGATTGAAGGATTTTTGAGTTAACCCAATTGGCTCATCAATTTCAAACATTCCACCGCTTCCTTAACGTCATGTACTCTTAAAATATTAGCGCCTTTGTGTAATGCTAACGTATTTAAAACCGTCGTGCCGTTCAAAGCATTCTCTGGGGTTGTTTCCAATGTTTTATAAATCATCGATTTTCTTGAAATACCTACCAAAACGGGTAATTCCAACATTTGAAACAACTCCAGTTTGGAAAATAATTCAAAGTTTTGTTGCAAAGTTTTCGCAAATCCGAATCCCGGATCTACAATAAGATCGTTAATTCCTAAACTTCGGGTTTGGACAATTTTTTCTGAAAAATAGAAAAGCATCTCTTTAACCAAATCATTATAATCCGTTAGTTGCTGCATCGTTTGTGGTGTGCCGCGCATGTGCATCATAATATAGGGAACTTGGAGTTTTGCCACTGTTTCCAACATTTTTTCATCCAAATTTCCTGCCGAAACATCATTAATCAAGGCTGCCCCGGCAGTAATGGTTTCTTCGGCAACTTTTGCATGGAAAGTATCAATGGAAAGTAACGTTTCAGGAAAATTTTTCAGAATTAAATCTACTACAGGCACTACCCTTTTCAGTTCTTCTTCCGCAGTAATTAAATCGGCCGTGGGTTTTGTAGTTTGTCCGCCAACGTCAATAAAATCAGCACCTTCAACAAGCATTTTCTCCACTTGATTTAACACAACTGCATCTGAAGAAAAACGTCCGCCATCATAAAAAGAATCGGGTGTCACGTTCAAAATCCCCATGACTTTGGGTGTGGATAAATCAATCAGGTTTCCTTTACAGTTGATGGTCATTTTTATACTTTTTTTAAAGAAATTGTAAACAAAAAAGGCTATTTTTGGACAAACTTGATACAAATATAAATTAATAATGAGTAACACCTCACAACAATACGACGCAATCATTTCTATTTGTCGTGATTTATACGCCAAAAAATTACAAGATTACGGAAGTGCATGGCGCATTTTACGCTTACCATCACTAACCGACCAGATATTCATCAAAGCACAACGCATCCGTTCCCTACAGGAAAACGAAGTACGAAAAGTAGATGAAGGTGAAGCTTCAGAGTTCATCGGTATCATCAATTATTCCATCATGGCTTTGATCCAACTGGAAAAAGGTGTGGCTGATCAACCCGATTTAAACGTGGAAGAAGCTGTAAAACTTTACGATGAAAAAATCAAGCTTACGAAAGATTTAATGGAAGCCAAAAACCATGATTATGGGGAAGCTTGGCGTGATATGCGTGTGAGTTCGTTAACTGATTTAATTCTTCAGAAAATATTACGAGTAAAACAAATCGAAGACAACAAAGGCAAAACACTGGTTTCGGAAGGCATTGATGCCAATTATCAAGATATGATTAATTATGCCGTTTTTGCTCTAATCTTATTAAATCACAACTAAAATGATTTTCAGAGAAGCGACACTTCAAGATATTGACCAAATTCAAATCGTCAGAAATTCCGTAAAGGAAAATACCCTTTCCGATCCCGGATTGGTAACCAATAAAGACTGCGAAGAATTCCTATTTGAACGCGGAAAAGGTTGGGTATGCGAAATTGACCATACTATTGTTGGGTTTGCTATCGCCGATTTAAAGGAAAACAATATCTGGGCTTTATTTCTTGATCCGAATTTCGAGAAAAAGGGAATTGGCCGAAAACTTCATCAAATGATGATGGATTGGTATTTCAGCCAAACGAATGAAAAAGTATGGCTAGGAACTGCCTTTAACACCAGAGCCGAAGAATTTTACCGCAAAGCCGGATGGACAGAAGCGGGAACAAACGGCAGTAAAGAAATCAAATTTGAAATGACCAAGGAAGACTGGTTCAAAATTAATACATTGTAAAAAATGAAATATTTAGTACACTTTTCACGATTATTTGTAGGCGTTTTATTTATCATTTCGGGCTTAATCAAATTGAATGATCCGGTTGGTTTCTCCTATAAACTGGATGAATATTTTGGTGAAACCGTTTTCAACATACCGTCATTATTGCCATACACATTGGCTTTGGCTTTGTTTGTGGTTATTTTAGAAGTGGTTTTGGGCGTCATGCTTTTAGTGGGTTACAAACCAAAATTCACCGTTTGGAGTTTATTGGGATTAATCCTGTTTTTCACCTTCCTGACATTTTATTCCGCCTATTTCAATGTGGTAAAAGATTGTGGCTGTTTCGGTGATGCTTTGAAATTAACACCATGGGAATCTTTCACTAAAGATGTGGTTTTATTGGTTTTCATTCTGATTTTATTCTTCGGAAGAAAACACATTACACCATTATTCGGTACAAAATTTGCTGCAATTACATCAGCACTAAGTATTGTATTGAGCTGTTACTTAGGCTATCATGTATTGAACCATTTACCGGTTATCGATTTTAGAGCGTATGCCGTAGGCAAAAACATCCAAAAAGGAATGGAAATTCCGGAAGGCGCGCCAAAATCGGAATACGAAATGAAATTTATTTACGAAGTAAACGGAGTGAAAAAAGAATTTTCGGACAAAGAATTAATGAACATTCCACCGAATGCCAAATTTATTGATCGTATAGATAAAGTCATTAAAGAAGGGTATGTACCTCCTATCCATGATTTCGGTTTGGAAAAAGAGGGAAGCGATTATAAAGACGATATTCTTAACGAAGCAAAAGTGATTTTCTTCACGGTATACAACTTGGAAAAATCCAAACCGGAAGGATTACAATTGTTAGAAGGTTTTTATCAAAAAGCAAAAGCGAAAGGCTATCATGTCTTAGCTGTAACCGGTTCAGATGCAGCAACAGTAGAGAAATTCAAAAAACAATATGGTTTTACTTTCGATTTTTATTTTTGTGATCCAACAACGATTAAAACTATCGAAAGAGCCAATCCAAGCATTGTGGTGATTAACAAAGGAACTATCACTCAAAAAGCACATTACAACGATATAGACAACATAAATTTATAACAATGAAAAAAGTAATTGCAATACTATCAGTTGCCGTCATCGCACTTCTAAGCTTTGCCTATACCAAAGCGCAAAGCGCAAAAAATTCGGAAGGATTTTCAACGGAAGCACTGGCATCAAAACTAAAAGACGTTAACGGAAACGAAATCTTGTTTCAGGACATCATCAACAAACACAAAGGGAAACCAATTGTTATTGAAGCTTGGGCTTCGTGGTGTGGTGACTGCGTAAAAAATATGCCGAAACTGAAAGAACTCCAGGCACAATATCCTAAAGTGGCATTTGTATTTCTTTCGGCAGATAAAACTTCGGAAGCTTGGTTGAAAGGAATTGAAAAGCACGAACTGAAAGGAGATCATTTCTTAATGGATGGCGGAATGAAAGGCAGCTTCGGAAAAGCGATCAATTTAGATTGGATTCCGAGATACATTATTATTGACAAAACCGGAAAAGTAGCTTTATACAGAGCTATCGAAACCGATCATGAACAAGTGAACAGTCTTTTAAAAACATTATAATCTAAACATGAGACAAAAAATTGTAGCCGGCAACTGGAAGATGAATAAAAATGCCGAACAAACTGAAGATTTAATCAATGAATTAATCCATAAATTGCCGGAAACCGATGCAAAAGTCATAATCGCACCTACGTTTGTGAATTTGGCTTCTGCTGTTGATCATACCGAGTTCACAACTATCGAAGTCGCAGCACAAAACATGCATCAGGCAGAAGGCGGAGCGTTCACCGGAGAGATTTCGGCTGATATGCTGAAGAGCATTGGTGTGGACATTGTTATCTTAGGACATTCAGAACGCCGTGCTTATTTTCATGAAACCGATGCTTTGCTGGCTAACAAAGTAGATACTGCTTTAAAACACGAAATGAAAGTTATTTTCTGTTTTGGTGAAGAATTGAAAGACCGTCAGAACAAACAACATTTCAATGTGGTGGAATACCAATTGAAAGACGGATTATTCCACTTACCGGAAAGCGCATGGGCTAATATCATTTTGGCTTACGAACCGGTTTGGGCAATTGGAACGGGTGAAACCGCTAGTCCTGAACAAGCGCAGGAAATGCATCAATTTATCCGCGAAACTATTTTGGAACGTTATGGTAACGATGTTGCCGAAAACGTATCTATCCTTTACGGCGGAAGCGTGAAGCCGGACAATGCTAAAGAAATTTTCTCCCAGGCTGATGTTGACGGTGGATTGATTGGCGGTGCTTCGCTTAAAGCAGATGACTTCATTGGAATCATCAACGGAATATAAATTTCAAAAAATCGCTATAGAACAAATCCTGATTCAAAGTCAGGATTTTTTTTTATCCATATCCATAACTAATGGCTACATTTTCTTCTTGTGACTTTTTTAGAAAAAAAATAAATTAGTAACAACTTCTGTGACTTTTTTGGAAAAAATATTTTTTTGACACACTTTTTGGTGGCTGCTCATATAATAAAGAAGCCAGCCATAACAAATCGCATGACTCGCTTCCTTTTGAACAAACTAAACTATTTTAAAAACTATACGTAATTTTTCCTTTGATAAAAAAAGGTGTACCGGGAGTAAAATGGATTTCTTCCACGCTTTCGGTTTCGGTTTGCAATTGTGATTCGGTGGCGAACTGCGTTTCATTCCATTCGGTATTGAAAAGATTTTCAACAGTTACACCAAAAGTCATTGCATTCCATTCGTAATTGATATTGGCATCGGTCACCATATAACCTTTGGCAACGATTGAATTGTCTTCGTTTGCCGGTCGGGATTTCAAATAACGATATTGTAATCCGCCTGACCAATTTTTATAATTTTTCAGGCTAATTCCGGCTGTAGTCGTAAAATCGGGTGCCAAAGGTATATAATCTTGTCCGTTAGGTTCATCAACACTTCTGCCATAAGTATAATTGGCATCTGCATCAAAAAACAAATAATCATTTAGTTGGTAGCGCAAACCGAAATCGATTCCTTTACGGCTTGATTTGCCACTAGGTTCCACAATGCCTGCATCACCAACATATACAAATTCCTGTTCCAGATTAAGCATCCACAAAGCCGAATTGATGATCAACTTAGGGAATGGTTTATAGGTGATTCCGAAATCGGCGCCAAAGGATGTGGGCAAAATCTTTTTCCCAGATTGTTCCACTACAACACGTGTATCATTGGAATGGAATCCGAATCCGGATTTAAGGAACATTTGAAAATTATTATTTTGAGTGTAAATCAAATTCAGCTTGGGCGAAAATTTCGTTTTACTCTCCGATTGGTCATCATACGTTGGTGCCAATTTATCATTGTAATTGAATTTGAAATAATCCATGCGCAAGGCCGGATTTACTTTCAGTTTTCCGAAATCGAATTCGGTATTGAGATAGGCAAACATATTGGTTTGGTCGATGTCACCCAATTTCATTTGCTGCAACGTTGTTTTTCTGTTCATTGTATGGGACAACTCGGAATTTGAAGTGGCATCAGATCGGAATCCCAATCCCAACTGAAACAAGCTCTTCTTCCATTTTTTGCTCAGTTCCGAATTCAGTCCGTAAATATTTCTGTTTTCTTTTTGTTTGATTTGGTCACCGTTCACAGGATCTTCCAGAAAAAAAGTAAAATTAGAATACAATTCAAACTGGTAGTTCGAATAGAAAGTATTCGCTTTAAAAAATGTATTTTCATCAATTGGTTTCACATAGATGACATTGAAGTTGGTACGCGATGTTTCACCGCCTTCTGTATCATCAACAGCTCCAAAACGATCAATTACCCCACTATCTACCAAACGTTGCGGAATTTGCCCCGAAGCATCCCATTTACTGCTGAATCTTGATGCCAAAACCGAAACCTTGCTGTTATCAGCTAATTGTTTAGTGTATTTCCCGAAAAGGTTGATTCGTTTAAAATTTTGAGGCGAATCAAACGGTCCGTCAGTTAGCAAGTATTCGGTAGCGATGTACGCTTTCTCTTTCGATTGTTTTCCTAACAGATCAAAAACACCTAATGTCCGTATTGTATTAAACTGTCCAATTTCGGCACTAACACTACTATTCTCTACAAAATCTTTTGTTTTAAAATTGACATAACCCGCCGTAGCAAAATCACCTTTGCTGGCATAGTAACTCCCTTTTCCGAAATCAATTTTATCAATCGTTTCCGGAATCACAAAATGTAAGTCGGCGTATCCTTGACCATGTGCGTGCGATACCATGTTCACCGGCATTCCGTCAACAGCAATAGCGATATCAGTTCCGTGATCAATATCAAAGCCGCGCAGGAAAATTTGTTCGGCTTTACCGCCGCCGGCATGCTGACCGATAAATAATCCCGGGACTTTTCGTAAAATTTCCTGGGATGATTTTACCGGTGCTGTCGCTAAATCTATTTTTGAAATTACATTCATAGCTGATACGTTTGAAGAAACTACCACTTCGTCCAATTTAAAAGCATCCGATTGCAAAATAATGGTAAGACTTCCTTGCTGCGTTACAATTATTGTTTGTTTTTTAAAACCTAATGCTGAAACTGATAATTGATCATTCTCTTTCGTTTTTTCTATGAAAAATTTTCCAAATTCATCAGTATGTGCATGCGATTGCGAATTTCCATTCAGTAAATAAGCATTTTCAATGGGATTATTGAGAGAATCAACAACGATTCCGATTTGAACTTGCCCATAGCATAAGGCGTTAAAAAACAAGAATAAAAAGGCAGAAATTTTCTTAGGCATAATTTATAAATCTTCTATTTTATCAGTCATATTTGGACCTAATTCAAAAATACTTGCTTTTAAGTCTTCTTTTATAGGTTTTATCTTATTTTTAAGATTATTGGCTTTGTATATTGTTGCCACATGATAATTCAATTCCGGTTCAAAAGATTTGTCGGCAACATATTTTTGTACAATTTCAAAGGCTTTTTTAGTATCTCCTAGATTGAAATAGGCCCAAGCCAAAAGATCGTAAGAATCTGGTGTAGGTCGGTTGTTAACTTCCTCTTGTGCAATTACCAGTGCTTTTTGCGCCGAATCCTTATCATCGGCATACAATAAAGCATTGTATTTATTATACATTACCCCATAATTATTTTGCTCCAGCATTTTGAAATACCCTTTCATGCTGGATTCTTTCAAAGCTTCATCTTTTTCGTATTCTGCAATTTCTGCTTTCAGCAAATAAAAATCAGGTGAATTGTGTTTTTTTGAAATGTGATTGACAATACGCAAAGCTTCTTTGGTATTTTTTTCATGAGAGAAAGCAATCCATGCCAAGCCTTTTAAAGCAAAAGAATGATTGGGATTAATTTTCAGTGCTTTCAAGTACGAATCGTAGGCATTTTGAATTCTTCCTGCATGACCATACATATCGCCTAAATTGGAATAGGCCCAAAGTAGCAAACCATCGTGTCCATTGATTTTTGCTTTTTCAACAGCCTTTTCCATTAAAGAAATTGCGGTTTGTAAATCTCCTTGATGATCATTCCATTTTGCCATTCGTATCAAACAGTCAAAATCATTTTCATTACAAATAAATTTCAAGCAGTTTTTAGCTTCCTCGTAATTACCCAACTCCATATGCACATCAAAAAAAAGTTTTTGTGTTTCCTGCATTCCTTCGCCTATTTTAAAAGCTTTTTCAGTCAACTTCAACGCTTCTTTAAAGCGATGTTGGGTAATATAATTTCTTGCTAAAGCGCGAATAGTTCCCACTTCAGAATATTTTAAAGTTTCGTTCGATTCCAATAATAAATCTTCTGCTTTATACAGATAATTAATATCTCCAGTTTCTTCGAAAAGCACTCCATAATTAGCCGCTATTTTGCTTAAATAGCTAATCTGATTAGGTGCTGCATCGAACTTTCCTTGCCAAAAAACAATTTCACTGAGTGAAAATTCTTTGACCTTATCTACTTCACTCAACAAAAAATGATTGTAATCTTCTCTATTGGTTATTCTATCTGATTTTTTTTCACATCCTGACAAAAGTAAAATCAAAGCAGTCGAGCAAATGATGTTATCTATTTTCATAGTTATGTTTTTAGTTGTTTGTGATTTTTAAAAAAGAGCGTATAGTATGTCATACGCTCTTTTTTAGTGAATTACCAAGCAGCAGCCAGGTAAGGAAATGATGCAGAAAAAGTTTTATCATTAGCATCAACATTGTCTGTAGTCAGTCCTGGATTTGAACCTCCGGTTGGGCCACCAAAAATTAACAATAGTTCGACATCAATTACATCATCAGCAAGAGCTCGCCCTGTTAAGACGTTAGTACCATCAAAAAATGTTGTTGTTCCAGTTTTGCTCACGCCCAAAACATCAGTAGCTAAAAGTCCAGTAAACTGAGCCGCTGTTTGACCTAAAGCGTTTGTAGTATATCCGGCATTTAAAGCCAATAATCTAGACTGAAAAGTAGCTTGATAACTAGCACCCATCATAGATGGAATAGTCATATTAAAATCATCCTTTGGAGTTCCTGATGCAATAAAAACGGTATTAATTGCTGGTCTGGCCATTTGATCTTTCTGAACATAAGTACCTGAAAAATCAGGTCCGTTATCATCATTATCTGAGTCACAACTCGTTAACAAACCGAATAATACGACTGAGAAACCTAAAATATATTTACTTGTTTTCATAATTCTTTGTTTTAAATTTTACAGATTATTTTTGTTTGGTTTCTGCCCAAATATTAATCGAAGAAGATGCTCCTAAAGATGTTTTCGGCACTTCCACAATGATTGAAAGCACGTTAGTTCCTGCGAAAGTATCGGTTCCGGGGTTATTAAATCCTGATGCAGTACCCGCCAGAATAGCTTTGTATTGATTTAAATCAAAGAAAAACGGATCATCTCTTGGTCCGGCGAAAAATTTCATTCCGTTAGATGTTTTAATAATTGGCGATTGTCCGTACTTAGAAATTTCAACACTACCTACTTCATTATTGGTTTTAATAGTGCTCGATGTTCCTGTAACTCCTGGCGCTGTAGGACCGAAAAAATACATTTTATTTCCGCGTCTGATTGCCTGAATTACTAAATCCTCCACATTGTCATTATTATTGTCAATGTTGATTTCTGTCAGTACGTTCGTGTTGAAAGACGCACTGGCTGTCGCCCCTGGACTCAATAAACCCTGCGTGTTCACAACAAAAACCATGTTGTTGGTATCTTGCCCTTGAAAAGCATATACATCTGTAATGTCTGAAGCATTACCTGTTACTACCGGCGCATCTGCATGGTCAGCCGCGATTAACAATAGGCCCGATATCGCAAATACGGAAAGGCCTATATACAATTTTGTCTTTTTCATTTTTATACTTTTTAAATGATTATACAGACACTTACGCAATAACTATTGAGTTGGTTTTAAAAAAACAGATTTATTTTAAAAAAAAATTAATTCACTCATTAAATGCTGTTTATAAAAAAGAATATTTATGTTTGTAATACAAATCTTATCTATGAGTCAAGAAGAAATCGTTTCGTTGTTGCAAAAAAAAGATGATAAAGCATATGGTACCTTATATGATATGTATGCTAAAAGTCTTTTTGCTGTTATTATCAATTTGATCAATGACAGAGAAGAAGCTGAGGATATACTTCAGGAGGTTTTTATTAAAATCTGGAAAAACATGGATTTTTATGATGAATCTAAAGGTCGGTTTTACACTTGGATGATTAATATTGCGCGAAATACAGCAATTGATAAATTACGTTCTAAAAACTTTAACAATTCTAAAAAAAACCTTTCCACGGATAATTTCGTACATCTACTTGACGAGAGCAATAAATCTGTCTTTAAGATTGACGCCATCGGTATTCAAGAATTCATTAAAAAGCTAAAACCCAAATGCATTGCCTTAATTGATTTATTATTTTTCAAAGGTTACACGCAGCAGGAAGCTTCTGAAGCATTGGAGATACCACTTGGTACAGTCAAAACGCAAAACAGAAATTGCATAAATGATTTAAGAATCTTTTTAAAAGTATAAATGGATAGTAAAGAGTACATAGAATCAGGAATATTAGAACTTTATGTTTACGGACTTTTGGATGAAAACCAAAACAAGGAAATTCATGAAATGTCACAGAAACATAAGGAGATTGAAAACGAAATTGAGGCCATAGAAAAGTCAATTCTTTCTTTGTCCACAAGTTTTTCACCATTCCTTTCCGTTCAGAATTTTGAAAAAATAAAAGCTGAACTTGAAATAAAACACAGTAAAGTGATACCGCTAAAACCACGATCCATGCCAAATTACATCGGTTGGGCAGCGGCGGCAGTTTTACTGTTATTTATCGGATACCAATACAATCAGCAATCTGATATTAAAAACGAAGTGGTGACATTAGAAAACACCAACAAGGAATTGAATGAAGCTGTTGCCAATTCTGAAAATGAAAATCAATCAACAAAAGAAGCTTTAAATATCATCAGGGATTCAAAAAACACAGTGGTTTCACTAGCTGGACAGGCTGTTTCTCCTTCCTCTTTTGCGAAAGTATACTGGAACAAGCAATCACAAACCGTCTATATTGATGCGTCAGGATTACCTGAACCACCGGAAGGAAAAGAATATCAGATATGGTCATTGAAACTGAAACCTGCATTAACACCAACCAGCATTGGATTACTGACTGATTTTACGAAAAGCAATACTAAATTCTTCAAGGTAAGTGGCACATCTGATGCTGAAGCCTTTGGTATTACCCTTGAACCAAAAGGAGGAAGTAAATCGCCAACAATGGAACAATTATATACATTAGGAGCTGTATAATTCTTTATGGAGTTTTAGAATTAAAAGGCAAAAAAGCCGGCAACTTTGCCGGCTTTTTTTATGTATTTATTTATTTTTTATCCCTTTTTAGGTATTTTGAAAGTGCCAGTATATATGTAAATAAAGAAGCTAGCAAACATCCCATTTCAAAGCCAAGATTATCTTCGGCAGTTCTGGCTAATAGAAGAAAAACAGTTGCAAATAAAAATAAATGCAATGGTTTCATATTTTTGTAAAATTCGATTAACTTCTGCATAATTATTTAAAGAATGAATCTACGAACTCATATTTATTAAACACTTGAAGGTCATTAATCCCTTCACCTACCCCGATATATTTTACAGGAATCTGAAATTGATCCGAAATCCCGATCACCACGCCACCTTTGGCCGTTCCGTCCAATTTAGTAACTGCCAGACATGTTACGTCTGTTGCAGCCGTAAACTCTTTAGCTTGTTCGAAAGCATTTTGTCCTGTTGAACCATCCAAAACCAACATTACATCGTGTGGAGCATCACCAACAACTTTCTGCATAACACGTTTCACTTTTGTAAGTTCGTTCATCAAACCAACTTTATTATGCAAACGTCCGGCTGTATCAATAATTACAACATCTGCATTTTGAGAAACAGCACTTTGTAAAGTATCAAAAGCAACAGATGCAGGATCACTTCCCATTTGTTGTTTTACGATTGGTACGCCTACTCTATCTGCCCAAATTTGCAACTGATCGATAGCTGCAGCACGGAAAGTATCGGCTGCACCTAAAACCACTTTGTGGCCTGCATTTTTGAATTGGTTGGCTAATTTTCCAATGGTAGTTGTTTTACCAACACCATTTACACCTACCACCATGATAACATAAGGTTTCTTATCAGCAGGTATAGTAAATTCTGTTTCTTCCCCTGAATTCGTTTCAGAAAGCAAACCTGCAATTTCTTCACGTAAAATCTGATTTAACTCTTCAGTACCTAAATATTTATCTCGAGACACACGTTCTTCAATGCGCTCAATAATCTTTAAAGTTGTATTTACACCTACATCAGAAGTCACCAGTACTTCTTCAAGGCTATCTAGTACTTCATCATCAACCTTGGATTTACCAGCTACTGCTTTAGTCAATTTAGACAGAAAGGAAGTACTTGATTTTTCAAGGCCTTTGTCTAATGTTTCTTTTTTTTCGGAAGAAAATAATCTTTTGAAAAAGCTCATTTTAAATTATCAATTATGATCCGAACCGTTGGTAAACAGAACGGAGTTAGTTATAAGTTTTTTAGCGATTTAAATCCGAATGATTTTCATTTAGTGCAACCCAAGAATTTGGACATCAACATTTAGAAGATCAATTCCCCAAAAAAACGGACTTTAAATCAGGCACAAATATAAAATAAAAAAGCTACTTCCCAACGAAAGTAGCTTTGTTATATTGAATAGATAAAATTATTTCTTTTTTAGAAATTCATCTACTTCCTCAGGAGACATGATAGCCTCAACGAAAGTATAAGCACCAGATTTAGGCGATTTTACCATTTTAATAGCTTTCGATAATCTTTTTGAAGCTGTTTGTAAGGTTGCAACGGTTTTCTTTGCCATGACTTATATTGTTTTATGAAACTTTTATAAATTAAAATCTCTAATGTAACCATTTGAGATTTGTTACAAAATCTCTAATTATTTAATTTCTTTGTGTACAGTCACTCTTTTCAAGATAGGGTTGAATTTTTTAATTTCCAATCTATCTGGAGTGTTCTTTTTGTTCTTAGTCGTAATGTAACGAGAAGTTCCGGCAACACCAGAAGTTTTGTGCTCAGTACATTCTAAAATTACTTGGATTCTATTACCTTTCTTTGCCATTTTGCTATAAATTTATTAGGAACAGATTATTTGATAAATCCGTCTGCTTGTGCTTTTTTCAAAACTGCAGAAATTCCGTTCTTGTTAATCGTTTTAATTGTAGAAGCAGCTACTCTTAGAGTAATCCATCTGTCTTCTTCAGGAAGGTAAA
>DATEDY010000264.1:0-6089 GCA_035281405.1 Flavobacterium sp. | reverse complement strand
CCATTAAACGGAATCCCACCGCTGAAACCATAACCTAAACGCATATCGCCCACTTTTTTCTGAGCAAAGAAGGCAGTTGAACATAGTAGAAATGCAAATAAAAAGAGATTGTTTTTTAGAAAATTCATGATGATTTATTGTAGATTGGTTGTTAAGTAAACTCGTATTCGGTATTTATTATTGTATTTTTGCCAAAAATTTTTGCCATGAAGTGGTCTGTTTATACCAAAGAATTCCCTGAAAATATCAAATTAGCCTACCCGGTTATCTTAGGAATGCTGGGACATACATTAGTTAGTATTGTGGATAATGTAATGGTGGGGAAATTGGGTGCAACAGAGCTAGCTGCGGTTTCTCTGGCCAATAGTTTTGTGTTTATCGGAATATCATTAGGTATCGGTTTTTCAACAGCAATTACGCCTTTAATTGCAGAAGCAGATGGTGAAAATAGCGTGGTAAAAGGAAGAAGTGTTTTTCATCACGGATTGGTTTTGTGTACGATTTTGGGACTTACACTTTTCGGATTGATTTACCTAGCGAAACCATTGATTGTTTTGATGGGACAACCCAAAGAAGTGGTGGATTTAGCGAAACCATTTTTAGATCTGGTTGCTTTTTCCCTTATTCCATTGGTGATTTTCCAAGGATATAAACAATTTGCCGATGGAAAAAGTGAAACGAAATATGGAATGTGGGCCAATTTACTGTGTAATGTGGTGCATCTGTTTCTTAATATTGTATTGATTTATGGTGTTTGGATTTTTCCAAAAATGGGAATGCTCGGAGCAGCCGTAGGAACAGTAATTTCTCGTTTTGTGATGCTGATTTATATGCATTTTGCTTTGAAGTCAAAAAAGAAATTCCAACCTTATTTTGAAGGTTTCAGTTTTAAAGCCATAGGAAGAACCATGACCAAAAAAATTGTTGATTTGGGATTGCCTTCGGCGATGCAAATGTTTTTTGAAGTTGCATTGTTTACCGGTGCCATTTGGCTAAGCGGAAGAATAGGAACTACCAGTCAGGCAGCCAATCAGATTGCGTTAACATTAGCAACATTCACTTTTATGTTTGTTTCGGGATTGAGTGTGGCCGGAATGGTTCGCGTAGGAAATCAGAAGGGAATTAAGGATTTTAGAAAACTACAGATAGTAGCCCGTTCGATATTTTTATTGGCAATAATTGTACAAGGAACTTTTGCGGTATTATTCGTGTTATTGCATACTGTTTTACCCGAGTTTTTCGTTAATTCAGAAAATCTGAAAGCAATGAGTGATTCTTCGGAAGTGATTTCCATAGCATCGGGATTGATTTTGATTGCAGCAGTTTTTCAATTGTCTGACGGAATTCAAGTCGTGGTTTTGGGAGCGCTACGTGGTTTACAGGATGTAAAAATACCTATGTATATCACGTTTGTAGCCTATTGGATTATAGGCTTTCCTATATCTATATACTTGGGATTGTTTACCGAATTAAAAGCGATGGGTGTTTGGATCGGCTTATTGTCTGGATTAACTGCTGCTGCTTTGTTTTTGTATATTCGCTTTAATAAACTGACTAAAAAATTGATTACTCATCATTAATAATTGTAATATGGAATTACCAAAATTTGTATTAGCCGATAACTCTGATTTTCCTGACGATATTTTTATCATTCATTTAGAATATCCAAGATTTTTGATCAACTTAAAAGATGATTCTGTTGAATTTCTGGAAGAATTAGACGAAGAAGACGAACAGGAATTGGAATCGGAAATGGAACACTTGATTACTATTGCCGGTGAATTCTACGATCGCGAAATGGAACGCTACGAAGAATAGTCGCTAACAAGTGAAAATTTTGTTCTTTATGGCATAAATGACCAGTCCAATTCTGTTTTTGACATTGAGTTTTACAAATAAGTTGTCTCGATAGCCATCGATGGTTTTTGGACTGAGGTTCATTTTATTCGCAATTTCCTTATACGTCATTTCAGTGCACAACAATTTCAGGAATTCAATTTCTGTATCTTTCAATATTTCTTGGCTACCAGATTTACCGGTAACTGAATTCACTAAAACATCCATGACTGCGCTGGAGTGGTAAAAGCCGGTTTCTATGGTTTTTAATAAAGCAAATTCCAATGTTTTTTTATCTACATCTTTCAGTAAATAGCCTTTGGCACCAGCTCTGATCATTTTTAAAATCGTATTTTCATCTTCTTCAACAGTTAATGCTAAAACGGATACTTCCGGATGGTTTTCACTTAACCAAATAGTAGTTTCAATTCCGTTCATGATAGGCATATTGACGTCCATTAATATGACTTTAGGAAGAGGTTTTGATTTTAATTTTTCAATTAAATCGGCGCCGTTTTTGCATTGAAAGGCCACTTCAAACTGTTCGAATTTTTCTACTACTCCGGCAATAGCTTCCGAAAGTAAGGTGTGATCCTCTATTATGGCAACTGAATATTTTTTCATGATTATTTTTGATGATAAATGATGGTTAAGCTTGTTCCTGTGTTTAACCCTGATTCGATGTGTACTTCGGCATTGATTAAATGACCTCTTTTTTTCATATTGGTTAAACCAATTCCTCTTTCGTTAGATACAGTTGGATCAAATCCTTTTCCGTTGTCTTTGGCGATGATAGTCAGTTTGTTCTTTTCTTCCTCGAAATTAATCCAGACTTCTAGTTTGGAGGCTTTGGAATGTTTGATGGTATTGGAAAAGAACTCTTGTAAAATTCTGAAAATAATAATCTCTGATTTGGGATTCAAGGTGAAAGAATCGCCTTCACAAACCAATAAAGATTCGATATAATTGAGTCGGTTAAAACGGTCAATTTCTAGTTTTAAAGCGTCTTCCAGACTAATTTTGCTTACATAATCAGGATTGGTTACTTTAGATAATGCTCTTACTTCGTTTAAAATATTGGTTAAATTATCGTTGATTTCTTTAGTTTCTTCATCATTTATTTTTTGAAGTTGTATTTTGGCTAAAGTCAGCAATTGACCAATGTTGTCATGCAATTCCCAGCTTATGTTTCGTAGCGTTTGTTCTCTGATTTCTATTTGTGACTCAATAATTTCCTTTTCGAAATGTTTTTGAGCCTCGACCTGTTTAATAATCAGCTTGTTTTTTTTCTTCTGAAAAATGATAATCAGTAAAATAATCACAAAGGAAAGCCCGGTAAGCCCCAATATGGCGAAAATTACTCCTTCGATTCCGGTTTGCTCCATATAAAACCTAGGATAAGAATTAAATAATACACTAAAAGTAAGAAATAATTGATCATAAAGATATACGGAATCGAACTGGAATCCGAGTAGTATTTTCTAACAATATAAAAAGGAACGTTTGGAACAAAATAAACTAAGTGTGCAAAGCTTACCCAAAAAATCAAAGATTCGGTTACATACAATACTTTATCCGATTTTAAAACTTCAAACAAGTAAAAAAGAACTGATGTGGCAATAAGTGTTGCTCCAATAATGAAAGTGTTCACGAAATAGGTTTCGAAGAAATCTTCCACAAAAAAATTAATTACAACAGAAAGACAGTAAGCACCGATGAAAAGCTTGATTAGTTTTTTGTAATCAATACTCTCTACATATGATTTGTAGATAAAGAGTATGATGCTAAATCTTAAAACCTGATAAAAGTTATAAATGAAATAATTGTTAGCAGCATTTGTTATGTCTTGATAAAAATAACCCAATACATCATTTAGTGATGTGTACCATAGTAAATACAGGAAATACTTAAGAACGGAATTTTTATACTTGTAATAATAAATGGTTCCAATTACCGCAGTTATAAACTGTAATAACATCATAAAATACTTGATGTCTTCTGTTGTAATATTTTTTAAAAGCATATAATAACTTAGTTGTTTTTAGGAGGAGGATACATAGCTAACTCATTTAAAAGAATGCTCGTTTGCTCCTGATCAACAAATGGTTGGCGTGTTGGTGTTGTGTCTCTTGGATTTGGTATTTCATTTCTGCCTAATAATCTTGTAATAACCTTGAAATTACCTACATATGGATTAGTTCCGGTTCTCTCTATGGCGAATGGTACATTTTCTAAAACAGGGTATCTTTCGGTCAAAGCCGTCGATGGAATTTGTGTCGTTGGTGCTAAGAAAAGAGTTTCTCTCCCGGGAATTAATCTTTCACGGTCTTCAGGACTGTAGTTTCCTTCCGTTGGATATTGTGAAAAATAAATACGAACTCCAGAAACTTTCTTGTTGTTTAGTTTTGAAACTTTGTCAAGTAAGGCAATGTAATTTTTTAATGAGTCTAGGTTTATCCATGCAAATTCAGTTGCTTGATACGTTCCTTGTTCTCTGTTTCTTTCAATAATTCTTTGGATATCATTTTGATACGTTTCTTTCATCACGATTCCTTTGTTTACAGGAATGATGTTATGAGGCGTTCTGATTTCGGTTTCTACATGCGATTCCCCGCACGAAGTGAGCATTTGTAAAAGCAAAGCTCCTGAAAAAGTAATAATTCTGATTGTTCTCATAGTTGTTTATATTAATTTACCTACAAAAGTAAAGTTTTTGTGTTATACTTCTCAAAGGAAAAACACCCTGTTTTACAAGCTTTTTCTCCATATAATGAATAGTAATATTTTTAAAAAATTTAATACCAATTGGTATTTTTTATATATTTGCATCATAATGAGTTAGTTAAAATGTCAAAAGCAGATCGCACCAAGCAGTATATTATAGAGAAAACAGCTTGTATATTCAATACAAAAGGATATGCAGGTACGTCTATTAATGATTTGATCGCAGCGACAGGATTAACAAAAGGCAGTATTTATGGTAATTTCGAGAATAAAGATCAGGTAGCTTTAGCCGCTTTTGATTATAACTTTGAACGATTGGTTGCCTACATCAGAGGAAAAATGGATACGAAACATTCAGCGATTGAAAAGTTGTTGGTTTATCCTGAAACGTATCGTAACTATTTAAAAAACCCTATTTTGAGTTCGGGTTGTCCGGTCACTAATACTTCTACAGAAGCTGATGATACCCATCCACTGTTAAGAGCAAAAGCGGAAAGTGCCTATAATTTTTGGAGAAGCACCTTGGAAAATCACTTAAATAACGGAATCATTGAAGGTGAAATTAAACCTGATATTGATAAAAATGAGTTCATTTCGGTGTTCATTTCAATTATGCAAGGAGGAATTTTACAAGCCAAAGTAACCAGAAAAATGACATCGCTTAATTCTTCAATGGATTATTTGGAGCGTTATATTCTTTCTTTGAAAAAGTAAAAAAAATTTAAAATACAATATACCATTTGGTATTTTTTATAAACTATTATGAAAAAATTAGCTAAAATAATAGAAAGTAAAGTTCGAGTGAGATTTCCGGATTGTGATCCGTTCAATCACCTGAATAACTCAAGATATATTGATTATATAATTAATGCCAGAGAAGACCAGCTTTTAGAAGCGTATGAATTTGATCTTTACCGTTTGGCAAAAGAACAAGGAATAAGCTGGGTAGTGGCACAAAATCAAATTGCATATCTGCTTCCTGCCATGCTAATGGAAACGGTTACCATTGAATCGAAACTCCTGAGTTTTGATGACAAAAGCTTAGTTGTTGAAGCGTTAATGTGGGACGAAAACAAAACAGCTCTAAAGGCCATTTTATGGACTAAACTGGTACACTACGATTTGAAAATTAACCGAAGTACCATACATTCTGATGATCTGAAAAACTTTTTTAGTGAAATTGTTAACCCTTTAAGTGAATCTGTTTCTTTTGATGAAAGAGTGGAAAGTTTAAAATTAACAGGAAGAATAACTACAAATAAAAATTAATTAAAATAAATTGTAATGAGAAAAATGGAAAAACTTTATGCTGCTTTAAGTGTCATTTTAGGTGTCGCTAGCTTAAACGCACAAGAGATTAAGACCGTTGGTGGTTTTAAACATCCTGAGAGCGTTGTTTCTGATGGAACTTTTCTATACGTTGCTGATATTGGTCTGGCAATGAAACCTGCCGAAAAAGATGGTGACGGTAAAATCCTTAAAGTGGATAAAGATGGTAAAATCTTAGATGCTGCTTTTATTAAAGAAAC
>DATEDY010000263.1:0-7295 GCA_035281405.1 Flavobacterium sp. | reverse complement strand
ATTTCTTTACAAACTTTGTATCTTTGGTTTATTGAAATTCTGAATAATGAACATACCTCAATCGGATAAAAAAAGAATAGTTATTATTGGCGGCGGATTCGCCGGTATCGCTTTGGCAAAAAAGCTTAAAAATAAAAACCTTCAGGTGGTTTTGCTGGACAAGCATAATTACCATACTTTCCAGCCTTTATTATATCAGGTGGCTACAGGCGGACTCGAAGCGGGTTCGATTGCATATCCCATCAGAAAAGTGATTCAAGGTTGCCATGATTTCTACTTCCGATTGACAACTGTGAAGGAAATTGATACGGCAAATCAAAAAATTGTTTCCGAAATTGGGGATTTGCATTATGATTATTTGGTAATCGCAACGGGTTCAAAAACAAATTACTTCGGTAACAAGGAAATTGAACGTAATTCGATGTCAATGAAAACCATCCCGCAATCATTGAATATCCGTAGCTTGATTCTGGAAAATTTTGAACAGGCGGTTTTAACTAAAGATGTTGCCGATAGAAATGCCTTGATTAATTTTGTTCTGGTAGGTGGTGGACCAACAGGAGTGGAGCTCGCAGGTGCTTTAGCCGAAATGAAGAAGGCTATTTTACAAAAGGATTATCCTGATTTGGACATAAAAAAAATGCAGATTAACCTGATTCAGAGTGGTGATCGTATCCTGAATACTATGAGTGTTGACTCCTCTAATGCTTCAGAAGCTTTTCTGGAAAATTTGGGTGTCAAAATATGGAAGAATGTACGCGTGACTAATTATGATGGTAGAACGGTAAGTACAAATTCCGATTTGAGTTTTGAAACGGCTACTGTAATTTGGACGGCCGGTGTACAAGGTGCTGCAGTTCATGGTTTGAGTTCTGAAGCGTTGATTGAAAAGGTGGAGCGCATCCGCGTGAACGAATACAATCAGGTGAAAGGATATGATACTATTTTTGCTATCGGTGATATTGCCTGTATGGAATCGGAATTATATCCGCAAGGCCATCCCATGATGGCACAACCTGCCTTGCAAATGGGAGATTGTCTGGGCGAAAATATCATCAGGTATATTCAAAATCAACCGATGAAACCTTTCGAATACAACGACAAAGGTTCTATGGCAACCATTGGTCGTAATAAGGCCGTAGTTGATCTTCCAAAATACCATTTCAATGGTGTATTTGCTTGGTTCGTGTGGATGTTTGTGCATCTTTTTTCCTTGATTGGTTTCAAGAATAAGGCAGTGGTTTTCTTAAATTGGGTATACAATTATATTCGTTTCGACAGAGAAGGCCGTTTAATTATACGTCCCTATAAAAAGAAAAGTTTTACTACGTTTACATCCGACGAAATCTGATTTTTGAAGAAATAAATCTGCTTTGGTTGAAGGAATTTGTCTTCAGCTAAATGATGATTGGTCAAGTCCTGGTGCTTCTTTTTTCTTTTGCAAATGAATTTTAGGCTTATTTTTCGTAACTTTATTGTCCTTTTTATGCAGGACTATGCAAATTTCCCTGAACAATACCCAGCTGTTTACAATAGGGAAGCCGAAAACATTATAGAGTAGGCGAAATTCAAATGGAATAAACATGAAAAAATCAATTCAGACACTACTGTTGGTTTTTATGCTTACAGTATTTGTTAATGCAGCGAAAGCACAAGAGCAAAAAGAACCTTGGCCTGGTGTAACTGCCAAAGTTTTGACAGAGAACGATAAATTGACTGTAACTCAGGTAACCTTTGCTCCAGGAGCTGTGGCCGATTGGCATTCGCATAAATTGCATGCGGTTTATGCAATAACCGATGTGAAAATGAAAGCTGAAGAAAAAGGGAAAGAGCCGGTTACTGTCGAATTAAAAGCCGGAGATGCACTTTCATTACCAGCAGTGAAACATAAAACAACAAATTTAGGAGAGGCCGCTTTTACAGTTATAGTAACAGAGCTGAAAAAATGATTGTTAGCTTTAAATTATAAATCTTTTTTTTCGTAGTAATTAATCAGTAAATCCACGAATTTACTGTAGCTCTCCATGCCATCTTTTTGTTGATTCATTTTTAGAAAATTGTCATAAATGACTTCAAAGATGTCATCAATAAAGGTTTTGTATTTTTTGCGGTGTTCTTCGCTTTCCTTGAAGTTTTTTAGAACTCCGGGATGAAGACTTGTCAGTAATTCTTTAAATTTTACTTCATCTTTCATTCCGATATTCACCAAACAATAACGTAATGCATGTGTGTAACCTGAGTATTTAAAATACAAATCGTCGTTTTGCGTTGAGGCTAAAAAACCGATAAAATTGCATTCACTCTCACTTCCGTAGCCTAATTGATGTGCCATTTCATGACAGGTTGTTGCCGGGAAGTTATACATTGGAATTTTATTGTTGACCTGAGCTTCGTTGGTAAACGGATTCAAATAACCGCCAAATCCCATGTAAGTTAATGGATAACTGAGCAAGGATTCTTTCTGACTAGGTAATTTATATTTGAAATAAGGATAATCTTGACTGAGATTTTGATAACCTTTAAGTGATTTCTCGAAAATTTCCCGATGGGAAAAAGGAGTAATCACTTTTTTTGCGGTGTCTTGTGTGATTTGAAATTGGATTTCGTTGGTCTTGGTGATAAGTTTTTTGGTAAAATTCAGTAATTGATCTTGTGAGTATTCTTTTTTGATATTCATTTTTTCAGAAAGTGGTAATCGGTAATAATTGAACGCCCATAAAAAATGAAAGAAAAAATAGAGTACCGATACAAGGCTTAAAGCCGCTATTGATTTTTCTTTTCGGGTTGTTGTTTTCCAGTGTTTCTTCAGCCAAAAAATAATCCAAACAATCAGTACTCCGTATAGAATGTCACCTACAGAAAAAGGAATCCATCCCAAAAGAGTTCTCGAAATTTCAGAAATATAAGGATATACACCGTTGCTGTAATTGACTTCAACGAATTCAGGGAAAAAAGCAAGTGCTTTCAGTCCGATGAATTGAACAACAAGTAAGATGGGTAAGATGTATTTTCGGCTCACAAAAAACGGATTAAAGGGTAAATATAAACATTATCAATTATAGAAAAAGTGTTTAAACTTTGTAACTTTGACACTTTGTAACTTAAATCCTAGCCGATTGGCCAATGGAATATAATTAAACTAACTAAAAATGAGTCAGGAAATAAGAAATTTGGAGCCAAAAGCGCTTTGGAACAAGTTTGCCGATTTAAACGAAGTGCCACGTCCGTCCAAGAAGGAAGAGCGTGTGATTGAATTCATGAAAAATTTCGGAAACAGTTTAGGTTTAGAAACATTTGAAGACGAGATCAGAAACGTAATCATACGTAAACCGGCAACTCCGGGAATGGAAAACAGAAAAACCATTGTAATGCAAGGGCATTTGGATATGGTACACCAAAAAAATAATGATACTGTGTTTGATTTTGACAAGCAAGGTATTGATATGTACGTCGATGGTGACTGGGTTCGTGCCAAAGGAACTACACTTGGCGCTGATAATGGATTAGGCGTTGCGGCAATTATGGCCATTTTAGAAAGTAAAGATATTCCGCACCCAGCTATTGATGCTTTGTTTACTATTGATGAAGAAACTGGAATGACAGGTGCTTTGAACTTAAAAGGAGGTATTTTAAAAGGAGAAATTCTTTTGAACTTGGATACGGAAGAAGATGATGAAATTGATATCGGATGTGCAGGTGGAGTTGATGTAACAGCTGTACGCGGTTATAATGAGGAAGAAACACCTGAAGGATCTGTTGGCTATACTATTACCGTAAAAGGGTTAAATGGTGGGCATTCGGGTATGGATATTCATAAAGGATTGGGTAATGCCAATAAAATAATGAATCGTTTATTATTTGATGGTTTTGAGAATTTTGGTTTGCAGATTGCCGAAATTTCTGGAGGAAGTTTGCGTAATGCGATTCCAAGAGAAAGTGTGGCCAAAGTGATTATTGCCGGAATGTATGACGAAGCTTTTGTGTTTGACATGCAGGAAGTGATTACAGACATTAAAACGGAATTTAAAACCACAGAGCCAAAATTAGAAATCCTAATCGAAAAATCGGAAACAACACCATCTAAAGTGATGGATTTAGGAGTTCAGGAAGGTTTGTTACGCTCTATTTATGCAGCACATAACGGTGTATACCGCATGAGTGCTGATATGGAAGATTTGGTTGAGACATCAAATAATATTGCCAGAGTTGTAGTAAAGGATGGTGAAATTTCTATCCAAAACTTAACGCGTTCTTCTGTGGAATCTTCAAAATTTGATTTAGCCAATGCATTGCGTTCAGCATATGAATTGTTTGGTTGTGAAGTAACTTTTGCCGGTTCATACCCAGGTTGGACACCAAACGTGAATTCAGAAATATTGGATGTTTTAGTTGGTATCTACGAAAAACAAAATAATGAAAAACCGAAAGTTGTTGCATGTCATGCGGGATTGGAGTGTGGTATTTTAGGTACGAATTATCCAGAAATGGATATGATTTCTTTTGGACCGACTATTCACGGTGCACATAGTCCTGACGAAAGAGCATCTATTAAATCGTCACAAAAATTCTGGAAGTTTTTATTGGAGATTTTAGCAAATATTCCTTCTAAAAACTAAATATAAAAACCCGTCTTGAAATAAGATGGGTTTTTTGTTTTAACTGATTTTGTGTTAGTTGTATTTAAATTTAAGATTTTTTGAGGAAAAACCCTACAATTTATAAATGAGTTTCAGTTAGTTTTATCACACTAATTATTTACTAATTAAAAAACTAAAAAACCATGATTAAAAATCTTTCAAATCTGTCTGGCGCAGAACAGCTAAGCAGAACAGAACAAAAAACAATTATTGGCGCAGCACCTATCAGAAGATGTTGTGAGTGGGAATACATAAATGGTGCACGTGTTTGTACACTATGGGTAAGTGGAACTCAATATTGTCCATAATAATTTCTTAAATTGTCTTGCCTTGTGAGATGATTTTTTTTTGCGAAAAATAAAAACCCCATTTACTAGTAAATGGGGTTTTGTTATTATATGAGTTTTATGTGAGCTTATTCAGGCTTGCTTTCAGGTGCTGTTTTTTTGATTTCCTGTAAGTATTGAGTGAATTTTTTACCATATTTTGACTTTGCCACTTCAGGTGTCATAGCTTTGTATATTGTATCCAAAAGCTTAGGTTGCATGTCATAAATGTCTGTTAAAGCAATGTATGGCGCTACTTCCTTGTCGGCATTTGTAAGTGCAAAGTTACCAGCGTATAAATATCTCTTTTTCAATAAGGCATCTTGTTTCTTCTGGTTCTCTTCTGCAGAATAGTTTTTATTGCCTTTTGATCCCATTAGTTGTTCTTTTAGTAAAAGTAACTGTTGGTCGTTGAATTTTGAAATGATGTCTTTGTATTTTTCGTACAATTCATGATTTTTAGAACCTGTGATTTTAGCATCAGCCAAGAAGAAATCCAAATCGGTATCTATGTTTATTTTGCCTGGTTCGGCGAAGAAAAGCAAATTGTTGTCAACAGAGTTGGTTACGCCTCGATCAACAAAGAGATAAAGCATTTCAGGCGATTCAAGATTGATATGGCTTACAAAAGAAGAGCTTCCATTTAAAATAATTGTATCTAAAGCTATCAGAGTGGTGTCTTCTACTTTTTGGATATATAATTTTCCTTTTTTAAGTCCCTTAATGTTTCCAGTGATTTCTAGGTTTCCTTCTGCTTTTTTCTCGCCGCAAGAAATCAATACAGTCAATGATAATACTGCAATAAATATTTTGTACATAGTTTTTCGAAATTTGCCGCAAAATAATAAAAAAATCCTCAATTTAAATGTTTAAACTGAGGATTTCTATTAGTTTTTTTAATTCTGATATAAAGTCTGAATTAGCCTTTTAACCAAGCATCACGTAGCGCTTTTTTAGAATCGTCGGTTGATTTATAACCTTCCATTTCTTCGTAAGGTAATTTTACTTTTCCTGTCAACTCTTGCTCTTTGCCATCACGTTTGATTTTTATTGCAATTGCGTCGTCTTCTTTCCATCCTTGGCTTTCCATGATCATGTCATAGATATTGTCAAGATTGTAGTTTTTACCGTTAACACTTGTAATAATATCGCCAGATTTGATACCTAAGGCAGGGTAGAATTCTGGTAATTCGATACCAGGAATTACCACGATTTCTTTAGTTTGTGGGTTTACAGTGATATAAGGTCCCTGAGCTTTATAGAATGGATTTCCGGCTACTTTTGTTTTCGCTGAAGTTACACCCATTCTTCCGAAGAATTGATCGTAAGGAATTGGCGTTGGTCCTTCAACGTATGTTTTGAAGAATTCGCCTACTTTAGGATAGGTTAAAGCAACGATTTTGTCGAATAATTCTTCATCGTTGAAAGGCTTTTTGATGCCATATTCATTGTTTAATTTTAGCATTAAATCCAAAATACCTCTTTGTCCTTTACTTTCTTCACGGATAATCATGTCGATACACATTCCGATTAAAGCACCTTTTTGGTATACATTCAGGTATTGATCCTTGTAGGGTTGTTCCAATACATTGGCACTCATTTGAGTAAAAGGCATGGTATCGTTCATTGCAGATGCCTGACGGATTTTGTCTGACATTCTTTCAAAGAATTGATCTTCGGTGATTAATCCTTGGTTAACTTGAAATAAGTTAGCGAAATACTCAGTTACGCCTTCATACATCCATAAGTGTTTAGACATTTTTGGAGCATTGAAGTCGAAATAGTGGATTTCATTAGCGTGTATCCCCAAAGGTGTTACAATGTGGAAAAACTCGTGTGATACGATGTCTTTCAATTGTTCATCCATTTGATCAGGCTGCATCATCTCAGGCATTACAACAGTTGTTGAAGTTGTATGTTCTAAAGCGCCAAATCCTTTTGCGTCATTTTTAGTTACGTCTGACAAATAGATAAGCACAGCATATTTTTTGGTGTTATTGATCGGACCAAGGAATTTCTTCTGAGCTTTCATCATTTTTTCCATATTTGGAGTGATGTCAGCAGCTTTGAATTTTCCACTTGGAGAATAAACACTGATGATGATGTCCATATCTTCTACTTTGAAAGTGGTATAATCCGGTTTCGTATACATTATTGGATGATCTACCAATTCTGCATAACGTGATGATTTGAACGTATCCGAAGTGTTGCTCGCATCTGTATCAACTAATGCCGTAGCTCCATATAAATCTCCTGAGTGAGCAATGGTTAATGTATAAGGAACTTCTTTTTTATCTGAAAAATAACCAACAAAACCGTGGGTATTAATCAT
>DATEDY010000262.1:0-2565 GCA_035281405.1 Flavobacterium sp. | reverse complement strand
TGCAAAGGAATAAGTAGAAATAAGGTTAAAAAACCTACCATGATCATTTTTACCGTATTGGATTGTAAAAATGAAAGATTTGATTGTTTGTCTTGCGTTTCCATGTGAATGGGTTGTTTTAGAAATTAACAGTTATTATTAAATAGAAGTATGCTATTGGAATATTGGATAAAACGATAAGAATTCTGATGAGATTTGCCTGTCTTTCGGATGGATTAATTAGTAGTTGATATACTAATTGCCCTAAAATGATTAGGTTGAAAAAAATGGCAAATAGCACAAAAACAAAACCCAAAAGAAAAATAGTATCATTTGGGAGTAATAAATTGAACAGAAAAAAGAATGTCCCTGTTATAAAACTACCGATGGCAAATTTTGTTGATACAGAAAGCTGTTGCGTTTTAATAATCATTTCCATTTTAGTTAATATTAAAAATTTGACGTAAAGTATCAGTGGGTACATGAAGTAGTTTTAAAAAGTCCAAATAGTAGAATTTGTGTGCTCTTTTCCCTTTTTTGTATGCTTTCATGAAACGATTGAAGAGCATGGGATAAAATACAGTACCGGTTAGTATAACCATATACAGATACAAGCTTCTTTTGCCATTGCCCAATAAATAATACTGCATTGAAATTTCATCCACTACTGTAATGCCGGTATTGGTGAGTACATGAATGATGTCATGATCTTCTAATTTCTCCTGAATGTCAAATTGGTTTGACGTCAGGAAGCGCCCCAAATCATTACCTAAGGAAAGTTCAGGGTAGGAGACAAGCTCTTCCTTGGTGATATTCCAGGGTTGGTTGTGTTTCAGGAATTTTTGATAGGGCTTTTTGCTCATTTCGTACATTGTTTCGATGATTTTATCTTTCATTTTCTTTTGGAAAGTACTTTGAATTTCAAAGTTATTGTGTAAAAAAATAGTTTAGCTTTTAGATATTAATTTTTCCAAGGCGTCAATATGATCTTGAAATGCTTTTTTTCCGGATGAAGTGGCTTTATAGCTGGTGTTGGGCTTTTTGCCAATGAATTGTTTTTCTACTACGATGTAATTTTCACTTTCCAGTGCTTTTGCATGACTGGCCAAGTTACCGTCAGTTACGCCCAATAGTTCTTTGAGCACTGTGAAATCGGCGCTTTCGTTGACCATTAAAATCGACATGATGCCTAATCTTATACGATGGTCAAATGCTTTGTTGATATTTTGAATAATGTTTTTCAAAAGGTATAATTATCAAAAACGGTTTCTAAAAGTACTGATTCGGCGAGTTGTGATGGCGCTACTACTTTTTCGCGCAAAGGTATGTTTTTTCCGTAACGTTGTTTCAAAATTGCTTTTACTTTAGGATCTTTCAAATTAAAAGACTGCAAAAGCTGTTCTTTGCACAAGGTGATGTTAGCGCCTCGTTGGTATACTTTCCAAACCAATTCAGAGCAATAGATTTTATCATCGTTCCATTCAAAGTACAGATCATAATCCTTGTTCAATTGTTTTGTGCCTTCTAATCGCATGGCGGTTCGCTTCTGATTGTCGAGTAGGAGTGTATCTTTCACTCTTTTGATCATATAACAATTGTCTCTTCCGTGTTGAATCCATTCTTTTAAAGGAGTGATCTTAACGGGTTGCACTGCTTCCAGTACAAATTTCTCATTGTCTTTAGTGAAAATGATTCCGCAGTGGGAGAATTTAGATCTTGTGGCTATTCTTACCGCTTCGCACTGTGATGATTCGGAAGTTTGGAAGATGACATCACCATCTTTGGCTATTTCAATTCCGTTATTGTTTGGTACTACTTTGGTCTGATTTGTTCCACTATAGAAATAACTACCCAAAAGAAATAGTACTATTCCCAGGGACGCAACAACTGCTAGTATGCGAGTTTTTGTAGTCATTTATTTTCTATCGTATTTAAAATACATCATTGTACCATATAGTATGTGGCACACACCGAATCCAATCATCCAGAATTGCAATCCGTAGCCTGAAAATTCAACAGCGAATAATCCCAAAACGATTTCAGTAATGCCCAAATAGCGTACATCTCTTAATGTATACTTACTGGCATTAAGACAAGCCAATCCGTAGAATAGTAAAGTGATAGGAGCAATCAAACCATAGTAACCTTGGCGAAGCAAAAGCAAAGCGAAAATTCCTCCGGTTACTAATGGAATGGCGAAATTGATAACTAATCTTCTTGAAACGGGGTTCCATACTTTTTCACCCATGCTGCTGGCTTTTCTTGCGGTCATGATATACGCAGTAACCAACGAAGCCAAAAGTACTACAGCTGCTGTAATTATAATTTTTTTAAAGGTATCAGATTCTAACAAAATGTACTTACCGATGTGCGTATCGATTAGGTGATTAACATAGCAACCGCCGGCAATGGCATAAAGACCGGCTAAAATACCTGATGATCCACTCAGGGAAATAAATTGGGAAGATTGAGACATCATTTGTTTGATGTCTTTAATGTCCTGCAAGTAATTTTGTGTGTCCATTTTAAAGTACTTTGAAAAACAAAGTAAAGAATATTTTAATTGGTGACCAAATTTATTTTCAA
>DATEDY010000261.1:0-29354 GCA_035281405.1 Flavobacterium sp. | reverse complement strand
GGGTGAAAATCCAGCATCAGTTACAGCCCATGAATTTGTAGAACTTGCTGAAGAAGAAACCCATCTGTTATGGTAGTCTGTTTGTTCATAACCACTTAATCCAACTTGAGCACTATAACCTGATGGTCCAAAAACCATATCGCCATAAACCACCTCTACCTCATTGGAAGTTTCGTATAATCTGATTTGGAAGTTATAATTATGTACAGCTCCTCCAAATCTTTTGAAATTTTTCCATTGGGCGACAAATATTCTGTTAGGAGCGATTCCAATAGTAGCAAATCTTAATTCAGAGTCTGCAGCCGCATTTAAATCGGTTCCTAATGCAGAAACTCTATTTCTCAATTCATCATTCGGACTCATATCATGTGTACCGTTTCCATCACCATCGGCAACTTGCGACAAAGGAGATGTTGCAATTTGAGAAAACACCGCAGCATTTCCTAAACTACTTTTCCCGAAAGACAACCAACCGTTAGTATTAACAGCAACTCTGTCAAAACTATTTCCGTTGAATATAAAATCAAACCCTATTGAAAAACCCGGGCCAAGAATTAAGTTTTCGGTTTCCCCAGTCAAATCATTCGGATCAATAAAACAGTGATTAGCACTTGTAGAATTTCCTAAAACCGTACCAACATTGATTTCATTATATGTCCCCACCGACTGAGAGAAAGTATAACCTGAAGCTACTTTTGGATTATCCATTGGTTGCACACCAGATTGTGCATTGATTTGAATTATTGAGAATAAAGCGAATAGTAATGTTTTAAATTTCATTATATTTTTAGTTTAGTTTGTTCAAATAACAGAAAAGCCCTGAATTTTCAGGGCCTTTACTTTAATTTGGTATTATTGTATACTTTCTATTTTTACCATTTCGTTGGTATCAGCAAGATAATCAACACCATCAAACCCAAACCCGAATAGATTCAAGAAATCCTGTTTATATCCCGCTAAATCCCCAATTTCTTTTAATGTCTCGGTATCTGCTTGTGACCAAAGTGCTTTTACAGCATCCTGAACGTCATCACGCATTTCCCAGTCATCTATTCTGATACGTCCTTTATCATCCAAAGGAACATCACTTCCGTTGAATAATCTTTCCGCGAATAAACGCTGAATCTGCTCAATACAACCTTCATGAATTCCTTTTGCTTTCATTGTTTTATACAAGAGCGAAATATATAAAGGAATCACCGGAATAGCTGAACTGGCTTGTGTTACCAATGCTTTATTTACTGAAACATACGCTTTTCCACCTAAATCTTTCAGTGATTCTGTAATTTCGAAAGCTGTTGCTTCCAAATGATCTTTTGCACGACCGATTGTTCCTTTTCTGTAAACCGCTTCGGTAACTTCAGGACCAATGTATGAATAAGCCACAGTGGTTGCTCCTTCCGCTAATACACCAGCATTTTTCATAGCATCAATCCACATTGTCCAATCTTCACCACCCATAACAACAACTGTATTATCGATATCTTCCTGAACTGCTGGCTCGATAGAAACCTGAGAAACTACACCTGTATGAAAATCAACTGTTTTATCACTGAATGTTTGCCCGATCGGTTTCAATGCCGAACGATGTAAAACCCCTGTAACTGGGTGCATACGCACAGGAGAAGCCAAACTATAGATGATCAAATCCACTTGACCTAAGTCCGATTTAATCATATCAATAGTTTGTTGTTTTATTTCGTTTGAAAATGCATCCCCGTTGATACTTTTAGCATACAAACCAGCCTTTTTAGCTTCTTGTTCAAAAGCTGCCGAATTGTACCATCCTGGAGTTGCAGTTTTTCCTTCAGCAGGTTCTTTTTCAAAGAAAACTCCAATAGTTGAAGCTCCTGATCCGAAAGCTGCTGTAATTCTTGAAGCCAAACCAAATCCAGTTGAAGCTCCTACCACCAAAACTCTTTTAGGTCCGTTTATGTTTCCTTTAGATTTTACGTATTCGATTTGATTTTTGATGCTTTGCGCACATCCTTCAGGATGAGCTGTTAAACATATAAATCCACGCATTCTTGGCTCTATAATCATAATTTTGATTGTTAGATTTCTAGATTGTCAAACAATGTAGAACTGTTAATTATTTTATTTATCTGTTTTATTTTTTTGTCACACAAAGCTACTAAATATCTAAGAAGTCTGAAAATCTAAACTTCTAAAAAACTTAATTCAGTAATGCTTTTGCATGTGTCAAGGCCGATTCTGATATGTTTTTACCCGAAAGCATTTCAGCAATTTCGGTTATCCTTTCTTCGTTTGACAATAATTGTAATTCAGAAATCGTATTATCTCCCTGAATTGATTTGAATACTTTATAATGCTGATGGCCTTTCGCTGCAATTTGTGGTAAGTGCGTTATAGCAAACACCTGCATTTTATTACTCATACCTTTCATGATATCACCCATTTTATGCGCTATTTCACCTGATACACCGGTATCAATTTCATCAAAAATAATAGTTGGTAATTTAGAATAATTAGCCAAAATAGATTTAACAGCCAACATAATTCTAGACATTTCCCCACCAGATGCCACTTTCTTCAACAAGCCAAAATCAGTTCCTTTATTGGCAGAAAACAACAATTGTATTACATCCTTACCTGAAATCAAATAGTTATCAGATGTCGTTATCTCAAAATTAAAACGCGCATTCGGCATTCCCAATTGATTTAAAATGGCAGTAATTTGGTCTGTAAGTACCGGAATTGCATTTTTACGGTTTTCTGAAATTTTCAAAGCCAAATTATCTAAATGTGATACCAATTCATTTAGTTGTAACTCCAATTTTCCAATATGACTATCTAAATCATCAGCCAAAACCACTTTATTATCCAAATCGTTTTGAATAAGAAGCAATTCTTCCACTGTAGTCACATTATGTTTTTTCTGAAGATTATAAATAGCTTGTAGCTTTTGATTAACTAATTCTAATCGTTCAGGATCGTTTACTAATTTTTCGGATTGACTATTCAATTCTGACACTACATCATCAAACTCAATCAATATACTTGAAATTCTTTCATATAAATCATTAAAATCAGTTGAGATAGAAGCAATTTTATGCATCGACAATTTCACTTCTTTCAATGTAGTAATAATTCCGATTTGTTCTTCTTCAGCTAAAGCGAGAGATTTATCCAAATTCTCTTTAATAAATTCGACGTTGCTGAGTTTTTCCAATTCCGCTTCCAAATCAGTCTGCTCACCTTCTTTGAGGTTTGCCGCCAAAAGTTCTTCCAGAAGAAAAGTATTATAATCTGATTCTTTGGACAGATTTTCTTTTTCCTCTTTTAGTTTTTTTAGTTCGTTTTTTACCGATCTATATTTGGAAAGCTCTTGTTTGTATTCAGAAAGAACATTTTGATGATTGGCAATAGCATCCAGAATTTCAATTTGATACGTTTCATTTGACAATTCTTGAGTTTGATGCTGCGAATGAATATCAATCAGAAATTCACCTAAATCCTGCAATTCTGTTAGGTTTACAGGACTATCATTAATAAAGGCGCGTGATTTTCCCGAAGGCAAAATTTCACGACGGATGATTGTCATCGGTTCATAATCCAGATCATTTTCAGTGAAAAAATCTTTGAGATTGTATTTATCAATTTGAAAATGTGCTTCAATCACACATTTTTGTTCTTTATCTTTAAGTGATGTTAAATCGGCACGTTTCCCTAAAACCAATCCTAAAGCACCAAGTAAAATAGACTTACCCGCACCGGTTTCCCCAGTAATAATAGAAAACTGGTTAGAAAAGTTCATTTCCAACTGTTCAATCAGAGCAAAGTTTTTAATGGATAAAGAAGTAAGCATTGTAGAAATTTAATAAGTAATCTGACTCCACTTGCTTGTATTGGTTGGAGATAATTTATTTAGAGTGGCCAGCACATCAGTAATATCAACTTTAGGCCCGTCGGTAAATACACTTAAGATTTCATCAGCTTTGGCATCAAAAAAGATACGAGTTAAGTAGGCATTTGGACGAACATTAGCAACTTCAGTCAAAGTTCTCAGAGCTTTTTTAATTCCTTCCTTCCCTTCCTTTTGGTTCTCATTCATTTTATCCAAAGCACCAAAATGGTATTCATACATGGTTTTTCTGAATGCTGAATACGTTGGCGACAGCATATCATTTACCAAATAAAATCTATTTTGATTTCCAGTTGACAACCAGGCTTTGTCTTGTGTTTGTTGAGCCTGAACAACTATATTTGCAGCTGTTTCCAATGATTTAGTACCACCTTCTAACGAAAAAGTATCTGCGTCTACACCAACAATCATATTCGCATAAAAAGCTACAATTGAAACTAGGTTATTATCAAAATTATTAGGATCGTAAGTAAGATTTTGAAATTCATTATAAAGAAACCCAACATCTTTATCATTAACATTTAAGATAGAAGTCGAATATGTCGAATTATAAACCGGTCTTGAAGCCTGAACCTGAAGCGAACCGGAGAATTGGTTCACGTTATCAAACGATGTGATATTAAAAAAGAAAGAGCAGTTTATCTTTTCAACTCCTTTATAATTTTTATCAGACCACTTTGTATTGTTCAAAAACTCAGTAAGTGATTTTTGCAACGTTTTGAAAATCTGCTGATTTGTTGCTGCCACCTGATCTGTATTGAACGTTACAGAACAATTCAATTCTTGGGCAAAAGCAGAGCTAAACAGCGACAGGAATAAAACAACAATATATTTACGCATAATAAGCAATAATTTTTTTTACAATATCAATAGCGACTTCTTCTTTGGATTTCAATTCTTGAGGTTCGATTGTAAAATCTTTATCAATAAAAGTGACTTTATTTGTTGGTTTACCAAAACCAGCACCTGCATCATTCAAAGAATTTAGCACAATCAAATCTAAGTTTTTTTTCTGAATTTTTTGCTTAGCGTGCTCAATTTCATTTTCAGTTTCCAAAGCAAAACCTATTAAAAACTGATTTTTCTTTATTTGCCCCAACGAAGACAGAATATCTTTTGTCTTTTCTAATTCAATTGTAAACGAAATTTCGTTCTTTTTTATTTTCTGATCCGCTACATTTTTAGGTCGGTAATCCGCTACAGCCGCAGCCGCAATTGCCACGTCCATATCATTAAAATACTCATGACAGCGCTGATACATGTCTTCAGCCGAAGAAACTCTAATTAATTTCACTAATGAATGATTAACCTGCAAGTGAGTTGGTCCAGATATCAAAATCACTTCTGCACCCATATTAGCGGCAGCAATTGCAATATCAAATCCCATTTTACCTGAAGAATGATTTCCAATAAAACGGACAGGATCAATAGCTTCGTAAGTTGGTCCTGCAGTAACCATAACCTTTTTCCCTTTCAAAGGCAGTTTACTTTCCAGATCATTTTCAAGAAAAGCAATAATATTTTCAGGTTCAGCCATTCGCCCTTCTCCTGAAAGTCCACTTGCTAATTCTCCAGATTCTGCAGGAATAATAATATTACCGAATTTTTTTAATTTTTCAAAACTATCAATTGTAGAAGGATGCTTGTACATATCCAAATCCATTGCCGGTGCAAAATAAACCGGGCATTTAGCAGAAAGATATGTTGCAATGAGGAGATTATCACAATTGCCATTTACCATTTTAGACATGGTATTAGCAGTTGCTGGGGCTATAACCATAAAATCAGCCCAAAGCGCCAAATCAACATGATTATTCCAAACACCATTTCCTTCTTCTTCATTAAAAAAAGAAGAAAAAGCGGGATTTTTAGACAATGTTGACAATGTTAACGGTGTAACAAAATCTAAAGAAGCAGGTGTCATGATCACTTGGACCTGAGCACCTGCTTTTATAAAAAGTCTAACCAATGACGCTGATTTGTAAGCGGCAATTCCACCAGATACACCCAGTATTATTCTTTTACCACTTAAAACAGACATTAGTTGTTTTATTTAGATGATTTATGATAGATTTTACCTTCCAACCATTCTTGAACCGCTAAAGCGTGTGGTTTAGGCAATTTTTCATAAAATTTAGAAACTTCAATTTGTTCTTTATTTTCAAAAACCTCTTCTAAGCTATCATTGTAAGTAGCAAATTCTTCTAACTTTTCAATTAACTCCTTTTTGATTTCAGCGTTAATTTGGTTAGCTCTTCTTGCCATAATTGTGATCGCTTCATACACGTTTCCAGTTGGCTCTTCAATAACTGTTTTGTTATAAGTCACCGTGTTTACTGGAGCAGTTGTTTTCTTTAAATCCATACCCTTACTTATTTTGAAAATTGTTGTAATTCTTTATCTATTCTTGCTAACATTTCGTTAGCTACATCTTTAAACTCAGTATTTGAATTGAATTTCAGCAACGCATCATAGTTCGCTTTGGCAGCATTCAAACGTTCTTCCATTTTAGAAGGAACACTATTAATTGCCAATTTATAACTTGAATCCAATTTATAATACAAAGCTTTTTCCTTAAACGGAGTTCCGGGAAAATCAGCAATGAAGTTATCTAAAGCTTTGATTGCCGATTTAAAATCAGAAACTGTATTGTACTGTTTAGCTATTTCGAATGCTTTTTTCTCCAATTTCTCTCTTAAACCTTTAATTGTGGTATTTGCTTCTGAGAAATATTGAGAATTAGGATACTTATCCATAAACGTTTGCATTTTCAAAACAGCCTTATCTGTATCTGTTTGATCCAAACTATAAACAGGAGACAACTCAGAATAAGATTTAGCACCTAAAAAAGCTGCTTCTTCCGCTTTAGCGCTATTAGGATACAACGATGCAAAACTTTCAAATTGATACCCTGCTAAATAGTACTGTTTTGTTTTATAGTATGATTGCGCAAACATGTAAAACAGATTTTCAGCTTCCTTTTTACCTCTGTAAGCTGGTGCAATTTGTTCAAATAATCGAATAGCTTTATTGTATTTTTCAGCTTCGTATTGATTAGTAGCTGCAACTAATTTTACTGCAACATCTTCAGATTTTAAAGCCTTTTGGTACTCGCTACAAGAGGAAATAACACCTGCAAGCAGTAATACATATATAAGTTTGTTCATATTTCTTTTTAAAACAGTCCGTTTTACGACGTTTTTTTTATTCAAAAACGAACTGCAAAGTTAGTCATTAATTTATTTTTACAAAACTTATTTTTTAGACACTATTTAGCCAGTTGTTTTGTAAAGGTATCCAATCTATTGGCCAAGTTTTCATTAACATTAACCAACGGCAAACGAACAGTATTTTCAGACAATCCCAAAGACTTAAAAATCTCTTTGATTCCACCTGGATTTCCTTGTTCAAAAATCATATCAATACTATCCATTAACTTATACTGCAATGCATAAGCTTCATCCGTTTTTCTTTGTAATCCCAAACGAACCATTTCTGAAAATTCTTTAGGAAAACCTTCTCCTATAACAGAAATAACACCAGCACCACCTGCAAGAACGATTGGCAAAGTAACCATATCATCTCCTGAAATCACTAAAAACCCTTCCGGTTTATTTTGTATTAACTTCATTGCTTGCACTATGTCGCCAGCAGCTTCTTTGATTCCAACAATATTTTTAAAATCTTTAGCCAATCTCAATACTGTATCAGGTAACATATTACTTGCAGTTCTTCCAGGAACATTGTAAACAATAACCGGTATCGGAGAAGCTTCCGCTACCATTTTGAAATGTTGGTAAATACCTTCTTGAGTAGGCTTGTTATAATAAGGAGAAACCGAAAGAATTGCTGTAAATTTTGAAAAATCCCTAGTTTTCAATTCTTCAACAACTTCTGCAGTGTTATTACTTCCAACACCCAACACTAATGGCAATCTTCCGTTATTAGCTTCAACAATTGTATTGATTACCAATTCCTTTTCATTCTTTGAAAGTGTCGCAGATTCTGCCGTGGTTCCTAAAACCACTAAATATTCTACTCCACCTTCAATTACATAATCGACAATTCTTATAAGCGCTTCGGTATCAACTGAAAAATCTTTCTTGAATGGAGTTACCAAAGCAACACCAGTTCCCATTAATGACTGCATAATCTATATTTTGTTTAAAATTTTTAAATATCTGAATAACTCATGTACGAAAACTTTGTAATTCTCCGCATTAGTATTAATCATCAAATGATGTAATCTTTTATCTGTACTTGAAAATCCTGATTTAAACAGTGCTTTTGAATGATGAGTCACCAATAATAGCGGTGCTTTTTCCATATCATAATAACTGATTAACATATCAAAAGGAGTATTGATAAAATCGTTTACAAATGTAGCAGAAAAATCACCATTCCATCCCATCTGTTTTGCACTAAAAGTAGGCTGTGTGAAGACATCATTCTTTTTGATTTTATCTCTAAAAACCAACAGTTTTATATCTTCCGTTCGAATCCCTTGCCCTACTAATTCTCTTACTAATTGATCTTTTTCTGCAAAATAACTTTCATCAATTAACACCCCTATTGTTTTGACTGATGTGGCCAGAGCGCTGGGCTTAACGTTATGCAGACTTCTTTTGAGTATTTTTTTAACAGATAATTCTTTTATATACTTTGTAAACATATTATATTTGCGTCTTGCAATCTTCGGAGCAAAGTTAGGTATTAGTATTTGATTGGCACGATAAATGCACAGGTAAAAATAAAAAGAGAATATTACAAATGAAACATTTTGGTTTAATTTTAACGTTATTTGCTTTTGGTCTAAACACATCAGCACAAGACGTAGTTACTATTATTGAAGGAAAACAGATTAACGTTAATGACAAATCTGCCACTAAAGAAGATTTAGAAGCTTTAATAAGCCCTTTCAGAGAAAAAATCAACAAAGACTTAAATCAAACACTTGCTGTTTGTCCTGAAACTTTAGACAAAAGCAAAGGCCAATTCCAAACTAACATTGGTGATTTCTTAGCGCAAATCGTAATGGAAAAGGCAAACTTTGTTTTCACACAAAGAGGCAATCCAAATATCGATATATGCATTTTAAACCATGGAGGTATTAGAGCAATAATACCTCAAGGCAGTGTTACTGCAAGAAACGCGTTTGAAGTATTGCCATTCGAAAATTTTGCCGTAGTTGTAGAATTAAAAGGCGAGCAAATTGCTGAATTTGTAAACTACTTCATTGCTGAAAAGAAACCACATCCAATAGCAGGTCTATCTTTTACAATTACTGCTGACAAAAAAGCAAAGGATATTAAGGTAAAAGGAGAGCCACTTGATTTAGCCAAAACATATAATGTTGTTACAAACGATTACTTAGCTAATGGTGGTGACAGAATGGAATTTTTCAAAAAGGGAGCAAATATTAAGTCTCTGGACTATAAATTAAGAAATATGCTAATTGACTACATGAAGGATGTTGACACATTACAGTTATCCAATGAAGTTAAAGTAACTCAAGAGAATTAAGGCAATGAAAAGAAGAGAATTTATTAAAAGTACAGCCGCCGGAACAACATTATTGGGACTTGGAGGTTTATCACTAAGTAGTTTCACATCTGTTGAAGCAAAAAAAATTACGATTTTACATACCAATGATACGCATAGTCAAATAGACCCGTTTCCAGCAAATCACCCAAAAAATCCTAACATGGGCGGTGTTGCCAGAAGAGCAGCGATTGTGGAACAGATCAGAAAAACAGAAGAAAATGTCTTACTATTAGATGCTGGTGATATTTTCCAAGGAACGCCATATTTCAACTATTATGGTGGTGAATTGGAATTCAAACTAATGAGTATGATGAAATATGATTTGGCAACCATTGGCAATCATGATTTTGACAACGGTATTGACGGATTATTTGCTCAATTACCTCATGCTAAATTCGAATTTGTTTCTTCAAATTATGATTTCAAAAACACTATTATGGATACTCACGTAAAACCATACAAAGTGTTTAAAAAAGCTGGTCTTAAAATTGGTGTTTTCGGATTAGGCATCGAATTAAATGGTTTAGTAGACAAAAACCTTTATAAAGAAACGGTTTACAACAACCCAATCGAAGTTGCAACCGACATTACGAAAACACTTAAGGAAGTTGAAAAATGTGACTTAATTATTTGTTTATCACACCTTGGTTTTGAATACAAAAACGATTCAGAAAAACCATCAGATATTATGTTAGCTCGCAAAACAAAAGATATCGATTTAATTATTGGTGGCCACACGCATACTTTCCTGGACAAACCAGTTGTTGAAAAGAATCTTGACGGGAAAGAAGTAATCGTAAACCAAGTAGGTGCTTACGGTGTTAACCTTGGTAGAATTGATTTCTACTTCGACAATAAAATGAATTTATCAGCTACCGGAAAGAAAATCTTAATCTAGTAGCAGCTCCTTATTTTCAGCCAATATCATGAATTTGTATAGCGCGTATTGCGCAAAAACATATAAAATCATTGATATTGGCTGAAATATTAACATAGATACATAAAACAGCTTCAGTACAATAATAAACTGAATAACGGCAAATAAAATACTATTAAGAAGTAGCCAGTAATTCATTTTACTTTCCTCAATCATATAATTTGACAAAGCGAATCCTCCCAAAAAGCTCATAAACAAAACCTGAATGATGTAAATCAGGAAACCATCACCTAGTTCATTCATTGTTATAAAAGTCAAATAAGCAAACACAGTCAAAAAAGGAATACTCCCTAAAAAAACAGGTAAAAAACGCTTGATTTTCACATTTTTCAGCACCAAATAAATCACCAAAGCCCTGTGCAGTAAGAAAAATGTAGACGCAAGCACTATGGAACTGAAATCTTTGGATATAAAAAATAAATTGGCCAATAAGGCAAAAAACATCGAGATAAGAAAATACACATTTCTTTCTTTAGATGTCTTCCAATAGATAAGTGTCAAAATTGGAATTATAAAAGGTTTTAAAACATAGACAAAACCAGTTTCATTATAGAATTCGGCAAAAATTTCCGCAAACGAAACAAAGAAAAAAAGCACGAGCAGTAGCTTAACTTCAGATTTATTCAAACTATTAATCTCGTTGGATATCATTTTCATTTTCTTTTATGGAAGCAGTTGTCATATAACTTATCATATAAAAATAAGACACGAATTGTGCAGCTAAATTTAGCAATAAAAACACATGCATCTTCATATAAAAATTATAAACAATATAAAAAACATCAGTAGTTATAAAACAGATACACATAATCAAGCCATAAAATGTTTTTAAGTTAGGCGTACTCACGTGATTTATTACAGCCAAAGAAGCTAGAATAGAGCTAATAAGACCATATAAAATATTCATTGCCAGTGAAACTGTTGTCATATTACTTATCAATGTCAGCATAATATAAACAATAGCAAGAAACGACAACAAATTACCCACAAAATAAATAATTTTCTGAAGTCCTATTTCCTTTACTGAAATATCATGCACTACATAATACAACATGATTACATAAGTAAGCATATTCAAAAGTATAATCATGACCTGGCTATTTTCAAGAGTCAATAAAACAATCATATCGGAAGCATAACTACTTATAAGTCCTAAAAAAAACAACTGCTGAATTTTATATTTATTTCGCTGTAAATAGTAATAGAAAATGGCCGGAACAATAATTGGTTTGACAAAAAAAGTAAGCCAATCACACTCCAAAACAGTAGTAATAATTGTTACAACCGATGCAATCGCATATAAAACCAGTGAAGGGTTTTTAGATTTCATCACTACTGATCGGCTTTAATTTTGTTAGTAGTAAGAAAAAATCGCACCAGAAAATAATACGAAACAACATTGGCTATCAGAGTCAAACATCTGAAAAGTATAAAATCAAAGTAGTAATAATACACCACATAAAACAAATCAGCCATTAAATAACAGAAGCTAGTCAGCATCAAAAGCACATCCGCTTTAGTATGTTTTAAATTGTACAGAATCGAGTTTAGAACCACCAGAGACGACAAAATAAATCCATAGATGATCATATGAACATACAACTCATAAGAGCTGTCAAACACCAAGAAAAGAAGCACATACATCAGACAGGATAAAAAAAGCACCATTAAAAAAACATACGCCAGATTAATTCGATCCAAAAATCTAATTTTGATTTCAAAAAGACTTTTTATGATATGACTCAGTAAAATCCCATACCCGAAACAATTCAGTATCAAAATATAGAACAGCACCTGATTGTCTTCAAAAAGATTTAAGATACCGCTAAAAAAGAAGAGGATTAATACTAAGAAATGCCACCAATTAATCCTTCCGTTCGATTCCTGCCAATAATAAAACATAATAGAAGTCGGAACAATTGGCTTACTAATAAAACTCAAATATTCATTACCAACAATAGACGATACAAAGAAAACAATTCCTGCTATTATATATATCCCTAATGCTGGACTTATTGGCTTCATACTAGATTAACTTCGTTCTTAAATGCATCTTTTCCCGGTCAATAAAATAGGCTACAATATAGAAATAAGAAATAATCTGCAAGGCAAACTCGATGTAAGTTAATGCTTTCACATTAAAAACCATGTTGGTAAACACAAAAATGACATCCGCAATAAGTCCGAATATAGCAGCCACAAAAATAAAAGAAGCTACTTCAGAGAAATCAGTTTTAAAATAATTATAGGAACTTATACTTACATAAAGCCCTAAAATAACCCCATAAGAAATAAATGGGAATAAGAAATCCGATTGTTTAATGACAAATGCATCTAATAAAAAAAACATAGCAATCATAAGGATCACAAAATAGAATACTCCAAGAGCAAAATTTATTTTACAAAAGCCATTTTTAATTGCATCTTGGAAGACAACCTTAATCAACAAAACATACGGAATAAAATCCAGTATCATTATATAGTTAGTTACACTTTCTAATTTTATTAATGTTATAGCATCAGAAATAAAGTAAATCAACAAAATAAAAAGCAATTCCAAACTGGTCGATTTCTTTTCTGATACGAAATAGTAAATAAGCAATGCCGGAATTATGATTGGTTTGGATAAAATCATCAACCATTCATTATCAATGATTGAGGCAACCAAAGCCAAAAAACTAGCAATGACAAATAGATAAATTGATACATTTTTACTTTCCATGAATCATAGTTTCAAAATCGGTCTCACTAATAATCGGAATATTCAACTGATTTGCTTTTTCCAATTTTGCAGGCCCCATATTATCACCTGCAACAACATAATTGGTTTTGGCCGAGATTGAGCTTCCGACTTTACCTCCATTATCTTCTATTGCTTTCTTCAGATCATCACGCGAAAATTTTTCAAAAACTCCCGAAACCACAAAAATTTTACCTTCCAAAACGTTTGAAACAGCAGTATCAGCTTCTTCTGATAACTCTAATTGAACACCATATGATTTCAGTCGCTCAATAATAGCTCTATTCTCATTGTTATCAAAATACTCTATCAAACTTTGGGCAATTTTATCTCCAATCTCATCAACTGAAATTAATTCTTCCAGTTTCGCTGTAGACAATGCATCAATTGTTTTATAATGTTTAGCCAGTTTTTTAGCAACGGTTTCACCTACGTATCGGATTCCCAAAGCATACAAAACACGATCAAAAGGAATTTCTTTTGACTTTTCGATACCATTAATAAGATTTTCTGCAGATTTATCAGCCATCCTTTCCAAAACAACTACTTGTTCCTTCTTCAGGTCGTATAAATCAGCATAATTTGTTACTAAACCATTATTATACAACAAAGCGACTGTTTCTCCTCCCAAGCCTTCAATATCCATAGCTTTTCTACTGATATAATGTTGGATTCTGCCTATAATTTGTGGTGGACATCCGTAAAAATTTGGGCAATAATGATTCGCTTCGCCTTCTTTTCTTTCCAAAGCAGTGTCACATTCTGGGCAATTTGTAATGTATTCAGTCATAACCGAATCAGTTGGTCTTTGCATCAAATCAACTCCAATAATTTTAGGAATAATTTCTCCACCTTTTTCCACAAACACTTCATCACCAATTCGTATATCCAGTTTTTCTATCTGATCCGCATTGTGCAATGAAGCTCTTTTTACTATTGTTCCTGCTAATTGAACCGGTTCCAAATTCGCAACAGGAGTAATCGCTCCTGTCCTACCCACTTGGTATGAAATTGAATTTAGGCGCGTAGAAACTTGTTCCGCTTTAAACTTATATGCAATTGCCCAACGAGGCGACTTAGCAGTATAACCTAATTCTTCCTGTTGGTGAATATTATTTATTTTAACCACAACACCATCCGTTTCATAAGGCAATTCATGTCGGTGTTCATCCCAATAATTGATAAATTCCAAGACTTCATCCATATTTTTTGCCAATTTGGAATGCACTGGCACTTTAAAACCCCATTGGCGCGCTTTTTCCAAACCATCGAAATGTGAAACTATTGGCAGATTATTTCCAATTAAAGAATACAGCAAGCAATCGAGCGGTCTTTTCGCAACCTCGGCACTATCTTGTAATTTTAAGCTACCGGAAGCCGTATTTCTTGGATTAGCATAAGGTGTTTCACCAATCTCTATCAAATCTTGGTTCATTTTTTCAAATCCGGCAAAAGGCAGAATGATTTCACCTCTGATTTCAAATTTATTAGGATAATCACCTTTTAATTTAATAGGAACCGCCTTGATTGTTTTAATATTATTGGTTACATCATCACCTTGAAAACCATCACCGCGCGTAACCGCTCTTTTCAATTTACCATTTTCATAAAGAATACTGATTGATGCACCATCATACTTCAATTCACATGTGAATTCTAGTGCAACATTGCCGAGAATTTTTTGTGCACGAGTTTGCCAATCCATTAAATCTTCTTTAGAATACGAGTTATCTAAAGAATACATGCGGAATTCATGCTTAATAGTTTCAAAATTTTTAGTAACCATACCACCAACTCTTTGAGTAGGTGAGTTATCATCAAAATACTCTGGGTGTTTATCTTCAAGCTCTTGCAATTCCTTCAGCTTAGTATCAAACTCAAAATCCGAAATCGTCGGATTATCCAATACGTAGTAATTGTAATTATGTAAGTTTAATTCTTCTCTTAAGGCTTGAATTTTAGGCAGAACATCCATATAAAAATAAAAAATTGGCTGAATTAGTTTAATGCAACTAATTTAGCCAATTTCTAGTAAAGCAATGCAATTTTTCTACATTTCTATTGTTCCAAAATAGAAGCCATTTGCTCATACAATTCACCTTTGCTAAAAATGGCGCCTTGTTTTACTAAATCAAAAATCTCAGAATTTCTTTCTCCTGTAAAAACTTTTTGTCCTTTTTGTACTTCTACTGTATCTGTAAACAAATTATCACTCAACCACTCTAATCCCATTTTGGTCATAAAGTCAACATCTTCATCTGTTTTAATGATAATAGTTCTCATGTATACTTCATCGCAATGAAATAAGAATATATAATTTTTAGAATAATGCTCTAAGTATCTGGCATTTGTCAGCACACCTTCCCAAATCAAATCAGAAAAAACATCTATTTCCTGATCAGCCACATCTGGCTTATGTGCCTTGATTAAATCCCACTCGTTTTTATCAATTTGCTGAGCTGAAAGAAAATTGATGAATTCCTCGTGCAATTCCTCCAATTGCTCTTTTGACAATTTTGCGTATTTCATGAATGAATAATTTATTAATATGATTTCACCTCTCAATCACCGTAGTTATCAAAACTACAGTCAACGATGTTTAAATATAAAATTTAATTTGGTGAGGTCAAATTTTTAGTATAAAAAAAGTCCCGAAATCGGGACTTTTATAATTTATTTTGAAACGAAATTATGCTTGTTCAGCAACGATTTCGTAAGCTAATTCAACGATTACTTCACGGTGTAAACGTACAGAAGCAGTATATTTACCAGTTCTTTTCACGATACCAGAAGTGATGAATTTTTTGTCAATTGTTTGACCATTTTTACTTAAAATTTCAGCGATATCAGCATTAGTTACAGAACCAAAAAGTTTCTCACCACCTGCTTTAGCAGTAATTTTAATATCTAAGGCTTTTAAAGTTTCAGCTAAAGATTTAGCATCAGCAACAATCTTAGCTTCTTTGTGCGCTTTTTGTTTTAAGTTTTCAGCTAATACTTTTTTAGCTGATGGAGTTGCTAACACAGCAAATCCTTGAGGAATTAAAAAGTTACGACCGTATCCTGGCTTAACAGTAACTACGTCATCTTTAAATCCTAAGTTTTGAACGTCTTGTTTTAAAATAAGTTCCATGTTGTTGTCCTTATATTTTAGAAGTTAGGTTCCTTTTAATCGGAAACCAACAAACTAGAGTTTATAAATTATTTTAATAAATCAGCTACGTATGGCATTAAAGCTAAATGACGTGCTCTTTTTACCGCTACAGATACTTTTCTTTGGTATTTCAAAGAAGTTCCTGTTAAACGACGAGGAAGGATTTTACCTTGCTCATTTACGAATTTTAATAAGAAATCAGCATCTTTATAATCAACATACTTGATTCCTGATTTTTTGAAACGACAATATTTTTTTTGTTTGTTCGTATCAATGTTTAAAGGCGTTAAATATCTAATATCTCCGTCTTTTTTTCCTTTTGCAGATTGCTCGATTGTTGACATGATAATTAAGCTTTTTTAGTTTTTAACTTTTCTCTTCTTCTCTCAGCCCAAGAGATAGCGTGTTTATCTAAACTTACAGTTAAGAAACGCATTACACGCTCATCACGTCTAAATTCAGTTTCAAAAGCTTTTAACACTTCTCCTTCAGCTTGGAATTCAAATAAATGGTAAAAACCAGATTTCTTGTTTTGAATTTCGTAAGCTAATTTTTTCAAGCCCCAATCCTCTTTCGATACCATCTTAGCACCTTTTGAAGTTAAAAAATCTTCAAATTTGCTAACTGTTTCCTTTACCTGTTGCTCAGATAAAACGGGATTCAAGATGAAAACAGTTTCATAATGATTCATAGTTATAAAAATTTATTTGTTATAAAATTGGGTGCAAAAGTAGTTATTTTATTTTAACCCACAAACATTTCAGACAAATAATCGATGAAATTGCATTTTTTATTTAAAAAAGTTTGGAAGATAATTTTTTTATCCTATTTTTAACAAACCAATCTATTAAAATTGACGCTTATGAAGTTGAACTGTATTGTTGTAGATGATAGCTCTATCCAAAGAATTTTGGTCACAAAATTAGTAGATGCACATCCGAACCTAAATTTAGTTGGCGAGTTTTCAAATGCCGTTGAAACTAAAAATTGTTTAGCCACCAAGCAGGTTGATTTGTTATTTCTTGACATTGAAATGCCAGTAATTAACGGATTCAATTTACTTGACGGTTTAAAGGAAAAACCCCAGATCATTTTCATCACAGCTAAAGCAGAATATGCAGTAAAAGCCTTCGATTATGATGCTACTGACTACCTGCAAAAACCCATTACTAAAGAGCGCTTTAATGCAGCTATCAAAAGAGCAATGGATTTATATCAGCTTCGCAGAGAAAGTCTTGAGGAAGAAGGAGAACACATTTTCATCAAGAGCAATCTGAAAAAGCTTAAAATCTACACCTCAAAAATCAAATGGATTGAAGCTTATGGTGATTACGTGAAGATAGTAACGGAAGATGACAGTCATTTAGTACTTTCAACTATGAAATCTTTTGAAAAAGATTTATCCAAGGAAAAATTCATTAGAGTACACAAGTCATTTATCATCAACATTGATAAAATCGAGAAGTTTAACAGTAAATTCGCAGAAATAGGAGTAACAAAAATACCTTTAAGTAGAAATAAGAAAGAAGACTTGGTTAAAGCTCTTGAATCTTAAATTTTAATAAAAATCAACATTTACAGTAACTTTAATCGTTCTGTATTGTGAAATTGCATCAAAGCTGTTCAGTATTTTCTGGATGGCTTTTTTTGTGTTTCCTAAATGATTTTCCTGTGGGATTTTAATCAAAATCGTCCGAATGTATTCATTACGGATTTTACTTACCGGTGGCTCTTCCGGACCAAGAACAGGTATATCAAATTGCTGTCTCAATACCTGATACAGCCACATTGAACCCTCTTTCAGTTTGTCAAAATCTTTGTGCTTCAACGTAAGTTTTATCAATTTATAATATGGTGGATATTTATAAATATGTCTTTCATACAATTGCTCCTTATACATGCCCAGATAATCATTATTGGTTACCTGTTGGATCGTATTATGCACCGGATTATAGGTTTGAATTACTACATTCCCTTTTTTATCAGAGCGTCCTGCTCTACCTGAAACCTGAGTCATCATTTGATAACTACGTTCAAAAGCTCTGAAGTCAGGAAAATACAACATTGAATCTGCGTTAAGTATTCCAACCAAAGAAACATTATCAAAATCCAATCCTTTTGCTAACATTTGCGTTCCCACTAAAATATCAATCTCTCTGTTTTTAAAACTATCAATCAATTTTTCAAAGGCATATTTTCCGCGTGTAGTATCTTGATCCATACGTTTGACATTCTTTGTTGGAAAAAGCGAAGCCAGTTCCAATTCAATTTGCTCAGTACCAAAACCTTTAGACGTCAAATCAACACTTGAACAGGCATGACAATTAGTAGGTTTAGCCATACTATGCCCGCAATAATGGCAACGCAATTGTCCTTTAAACTTATGATAAGTCAAACTTACATCACATTGAGGACATTGCGGAATATGCCCGCAAGTCATACATTCTATTACAGGCGCATAGCCTCGTCTGTTTTGAAACAAAATAATCTGTTCGCCATTAGACAATGCTTCAGTCATGGCATCTATTAAAAACTGACTAAAATGGCCAGTCATTTTTTTTCTGAAGTAATTGTCCTTCAAATCCACCAAATGAATTTCAGGCAAAACCGCATTCCCAAAACGTTCGTGCAATTCAACAAAACCATACTTTCCACTTTGAGCATTAAAATAACTCTCGATACTTGGCGTAGCAGAACCTAACAAAACTTTCGACTGGTGAAAATTAGCCAAAACAATCGCAGCATCACGAGCATGATAACGCGGTGCAGGATCAACTTGCTTGAAAGTGGGTTCGTGTTCTTCGTCAACCACTATTAAACCGAGATTCCGGAAAGGCAAAAACAAAGCCGATCTCGCTCCGATTACAATTTGGGCTTTATCCGATTGGTTCAAAACCTGATTCCAAACCTCTACCCTTTCGTTATTACTGTATTTAGAATGAAATACTGCTACTTTATTTCCGAAATGCTTCGTCAGACGATATACTAACTGAGTAGTCAATGCAATTTCGGGTAACAAATACAAAACCTGTTTGTTTTGCTCTAGATATTCTTCAATTAACTTAATATAGACTTCCGTTTTTCCTGAAGCAGTAACTCCATGTAACAAGCAAACATCTTTGGATTGAAAGTCTTTCTGAATTCCATGTAACGCTTCACTTTGTGGCCAACTCAGGTTAATTTCATTTTCATCAACATCTTCAAATGCAACCCTGTCGTGCTGAATATAATACTCTTCAAAAATTTCTTTTTCAATCAGCGCTTTGACAATAGCTGCTGTAGCACCTGAATATTCTGTAAGTTCTTTTACCGAAATAGGTTTGCGTTGTGAAGCCTGCAGTTGAAAATAACTCAGCACCAAATCCTTTTGTTTTTGCGCATTTTTGAGCAGACTTAAAAGTTCTTCCAATTTATCAGCAGAATTGAATTCGGGAAATAAACGAATATAACGAACCAATTTGGGTTTGTACTCTTCCACCATTTCCTCTTGCAGCGACACCACACCTTTTGCTATCAACTGCTGAATAACCGGGAATACCTTTTTTTTATTCAGAATTGAAGCAACTTCAGTGATTTTAAGAGACGTTTGCTGTTGTAATGCTTCAATTAAAAGAAACTCATCATCAGATAATTGATTTTCATTCAGATCAACACTTTGTTGTGCGGCAATAACCGTTTCACTTTCCAGCATTAATGCGGTGGGCAAAGCAGTTCGATACACTTCGCCAATACAACACATATAATAAGTTGCAATCCATTGCCAATGTTTCAGTTGTATTTCGGTTACAACAGGAAACTCATCAATAATCTGATGAATCTCTTTGGCTTCATATAAAACGGGAGCATTATGATGTTTTTCAGAAACTAATCCGGTATAGAATTTACTTTTGCCGAAAGGCACTGCCACACGACAACCTGGTTTGAGGTAGTCAAATTCGGCCTCAGAAACTTTATATGTAAAAGTCTGCGGAAGTGCAATTGGTAAAATAACTTCTATAAAACACTGCATTTATCTAACTCTGACCCAAGTTTGCGAACGACCAATTAATGAAATTCCCATATAACCGCGAACCACTAATTTATCTTTTCCTTCCAGTTCCAGATTACATTTATACATACTCCCAGATTCTGGATCAAGAATTTTTCCTCCGTTATATTCGCTTCCGTCTTTTTTCATTCCGCGAATAATAACCATCCCTAAAACCGGTTTGTTTTTGTCAGTTCCTTCACATTTATCGCATTTACGATCTCTCTTCGTTTCGTCAAAGATTTCAGTAACCTTTCCGAAAACCTTTCCGTTGGATTCATAAATCTCAACAATGGATTTGGCTTTCCCGGTTTTATCGTCAATGGTTTTCCATTTTCCGATTACAGTTTGAGCATTAATTTGCGTACATGCGAAAAGCAATAAAGACAGTAATATTTTTTTCATAGTTATAAATTTATAGATGAGGGTTTTTTGTGGGATGTGATTTTAATTTAGCGATGGAAGCATCTAATTCAAAACCCAGTAATAATACCATACAGTTAATCCACAGGTAAAACATAACAACTAAAAGTGTGCCAATGGAGCCGTAAAGTTCGTTATATTTTGAAAATTTCACTACCCATATTCCGAAAAAATACGAAGACAACACAATTAATACCGTAGTAAAAACTGTGCCAATAGTAATTAGTCTTTTCTTTTTTGACTGCTTGATACCGTATTTGAAAAGTATAGCTGTAGCCAGAAGAATCATACCGATTACAAATATGTACCGACCTAATTCCAATAATGATATTCTATCTGAAACCCTGCTGTTCAGCACATCCTGTATGATTGTTTTCTGAATAAATACCTCCAAAACAATGATGGCAGCAACTGTAATAATAAGTATAAAGGTAAGTAATAATGAAATTAGCAACGCCACAAAGTACTGCCTGAAATACGCTCTTTTCACCGTGACATGCAATGAAGTTTCAAAACCGCTCATTACTGCATTTACTCCATTAGTCATTAAAAATACAGATAACACAACCCCTGATGACAACAATCCGGAGTGACTATTATGAAGGATATCATTAATAATACGTTCTATTGCGGCATACGTTGTTGGTGGCACACTATCTTGCACGAAAAGCAGAAAATCTTCCTGAAATCCTTCAATAGGAATATATGGAATTAGGTTTAGAATAAATAAGGCAAAAGGAAATAAAGCCATGAAAAAGCTAAATGCAATGGCAGCTGCTCTATAACTGATTCCTCCTTGTAAAATTCCTGAGATATAAAATTCAATCAGGTCATAGAAAGACACGCCAAGCAACCAAGGTAATTTGATATTATCCAAGATAACTACCAATTGTCTGATTAATGGTATTTTGTTTAGTATTTCTCTGGTTTCACTCATTTATACTGCTTTCAAACTTAAATCCATATTATGTACTGAGTGAGTCAACGCACCTGAAGAAATATAATCCACACCACATTCAGCATATTGACGAATGGTATTTTCATTAATATTTCCTGATGATTCTGTCAAACATTGATTACCAATCATGGCTACCGCTTTTCGGGTATCTTCAAAATTAAAGTTATCAATCAAAATTCTGTACACACCTTCCGATTCTAAAATTTCTGCTATTTCTGTCAAATTTCTGGCTTCAACAATAATTTTCAAATCCAGATTATGCTCTTTCAAATACTGTTTCGTTTTACTGATGGCCTTTGTAATTCCGCCAGCAAAATCATTGTGATTATCCTTCAACATCACCATATCATACAGAGCAAAACGATGATTTTCACCACCACCGATTTTCACAGCCCATTTTTCTGCAGCGCGAAAACCAGGAGTCGTTTTTCTGGTATCCAAAACCTTTGTATTGGTTCCTTCCAATAAATCAACATAATGACGAGTCTTAGTCGCAATAGCACTCATACGTTGCATTGAATTCAACACCAACCTTTCCGCTTTTAAAATCGATTGAGAACTTCCAGACACGTGAAAAACCACATCACCACGCTTTACAAAACTTCCGTCTTGAATAAACGTTTCGACCTTTAGTCGAGGATCAACGTGATTAAAAATCATTTTAGCAAATTCCACACCGGCAATACTGCCTTCATCCTTCACCAACAGTTTGGCTTTTCCTTCTGCAGTATCAGGAATACAAGCTAACGAACTATAATCGCCCGGTCCAATATCTTCTCTGATACCGTTTTTTATAATACTTAGTAATTCTTCTTGAAACTGTGCTTCTGAAATCATACAATTTATTTATATAAGGATGCTAAAATAAGGAAAAAACTGGATTTTGTTATTTCTTGAATTGTTATTTGTCAAAGCTTTTCAAGTTTGTAACTTTGCTCTTTTGCAACTTACTTAAAATGAACATCAAACTATTGGCCATAGGCAAAACGGATAATAAAAATCTTCAGACATTAATTGATGATTACACCAAAAGATTATCTTTTTACATCAAATTTGATTTGGAAATCATACCAGACATTAAAAATGTCAAGAATTTGAGTGAATCTCAGCAGAAAGAAAAAGAAGGTGAAATCATTTTATCCAAATTAACCAATACGGACCAACTAATTCTTTTAGATGAAAACGGCAAAACCTTTTCAAGTGTTGGTTTTAGTGAGGAATTACAAAAAAAGATGAATTCAGGAGTTAAAACCTTGGTGTTTGTTATTGGCGGACCGTATGGTTTCAGTGATGAAGTATACAAAAAAGCGCAAGGTAAAATTTCCCTTTCTGCTATGACCTTTTCACATCAAATGGTTCGGTTATTTTTCATTGAACAATTGTATCGCGGATTTACTATCTTGCGTAACGAACCATACCACCATCAATAGATGCTGTCCATCATAATCCCAACATATAATTACAGTGCTTTCGAATTAGTAGATGAAATTCGTCAGCAATGTGAAAATGTACCAATTGATTATGAGATTTCCGTACTTGACGACGCATCAGTAGATTTTACATCTTTGGAAAGGAATGAAAAAGTAAATCAGTTCCCAAAAGCCAAATTTGAGAGAAACACTACCAATTTAGGACGTGCCGGTAACATCAATAAATTAATCCGAAAAACGCAATATGAATGGATTTTACTTTTAGACTGCGATGTAGCACCAGTCGCGAAAGATTTTATTCAAAAGTATCTTGACTGCATTCAAAAAAATCATAAAATAACTTTTGGAGGCATTGCCTATAAAGTGGAGAAGCCGGAAAAAGAAAAATTGTTACGATGGGTTTATGGAAAAAAACGAGAAGAAATTTCTTCGGCAGAAAGAACTAAAAACCCGTTTAGAACCACTTTGACCTCAAATATATTAATTCACAAAAGTATATTTGACACCACCCAATTCGATGAACAGATTACTGAATATGGTTATGAAGATTTGGTATTTACGGAAAGCCTAAAAAAAAACAATTTCGTTGTAAACCACATCAATAATCCTTGCTATCATTTGAATTATGAAACCTCCGGAATTTTTATCGAGAAAGTCGAAACAGCACTAAAAAACTTGGTCCAACTTGAAGAAAAAGGAATTATAAATAACAATATAACAAACCTTCAGTTGACGTATTCAAAAGCAAAAAAAAACAAGCTTACCTTCTTAATAGCCATTGCTTATACTATTTTCAAAAGAGTAATACTTCTAAATTTAAAATCCAAAAGACCAATCCTCTTTTTACTTGATTTCCTGAAATTAGGCGTGTATACAAAATTAAAAAATCATAAAGAATAAACTCCAAAAATTGCATCTGAACTCCCTTCCTCTTCCACAAATCCATACTCTTTTGCGATAAGATCAGTAATAATTTCTTTTGTTTGACTTTCATCATTAAGAAAATTGTGCGCAATTCCTTTCAATAACAGATGTAGAATATTCCAGCCCAATTTTTTTTCCTCCAGAATTTTAAAGTGTTTGTGTAATGCCGGTAAAATAGCTTCCGAATCAATAGCCTCAGAAGGATCAACCATCAGCATTCTCAAATATCCTGGTTTGTATACTTTGTTTTTAATCGTAGCTCCATCATAGTAGATTCTGTATTTTAGAGGCATCTGCTTCAGCAATTCATTTGATCTTTTGAGTTGGCTTTTTCTCCATTGCAGTCTATTTGGTCCTATGTATTCAAAAATGACCAAAATCCCATTATCTTTCAGTAATGGTTTAATTTTATTTTCAAGAAAAAAATCAATTTTATCGAAATGATGCAAACTTGAAGAAAATAGAATTACATCGTATTTTTCAGTAAATTCCCTTTCGTAAAAATCACCACACTCATAAGTCACATCATAGTTTTTCTCTTGGGCTTTTTCTTTTGCCACCCGAATACTCTCCGGTGAATAGTCCATGCCTAAAACAGATTCAAAGCAATCATATTTAGCAAAATTTCGGTCATGATATCCTTCTCCACATCCAACAGAAAGTAATTTTAAATTTGATTTGCCCTTAAGGTATTTTTCATACACATAATCTTCATAAATAACTTTAGGATTACCTGAAATAATCTCGTTCCATTTATCTGTTATTTCGGGAATAACCCAGAAATCACTGACTGATTCATAATTATCCCATTTTGAAGCAATTCTGTTTTTAGGAAGAAATTTGAATTTTGACAAAAGATATTTAACTCCCTTTACCTTCAGTTTAAGATAAACATCTATGAAATCACCTTTAGAAATACTACTCATTGATTTTTAATTTATGAAAAAGTTCTGTCCATTTATTCATAATAGCGTCTGTATTTTTTGATAGAGAAAACTCAGAGGCTTTTTTACCCATTTCTATTCTCAAAGACTCATCGGCCATCAATTTTTCAAGATGCTGAATATACAATTTTTCATTTCCGTCAGGAATCAGATAACCATTATTTTCGTTTTGAATAAAATTTCGCGGACCGATGGGACAGTCGTAGGCAACAATAGGTAAACCCGTTTCTAGAGCTTCGAGTAAAACCATTGGATAACCTTCATTTCTGGAAGTCATAAGGTAAATCGAACAATCCAAATATTCCTTTAAAACATCCTTTACGGGTTCTGAAAAAATAATCGCTTGTTCTAAATTCAGCTTTTTTGCAAGCGATACATTTTCATTTTTCAAATACCCATCACCAATTATTTTCAACCTCCATTCGGGAAATTTTTCATGAACTTTTGCCCATATTTCAATTAATCGATCAACTCCTTTTTCATAAGAGTGTCTTGATATAGCTAAAGCGGTTTTATTTTTACATTCTGATTTCTTCTCACTTGAAAAACTTGGAGGATTTGGAATAACTTCGCAATTAATATTCCATTCTTTTTTACTTTCTTCGGTTAATAAGACTACATTACTAAACGTTTTTATCAAAGTTTTTCTAATAAAGAGTCTTACTTTTTTAAAAAGCCAATTTTTCTTTATTGGTTCATTATATAAGGATCCATGAATTTCGTAAACCAAAGGCACTTTAACTTTTAAGAAGAAGTTGAAAAACAAGCCTTTCCAACCCAAATCACACAATACAATTATGTCAGGTTTATTTTCTTTTATATACGAAGCGATTAATTTGAAGTATTGTGATACCCTACTGAATTTATTCCCTCCGGTTTTTAAATCGGTTATTCTGATTCCCGGATTAAAATCAAAAAAAGGCTGTTTATCGTTATTTAGCGTAACAAAATGTATCTCGAATCCTTCTTTTTCATATAGATAATTCGCTTTAATCGAAAAAACCCTCGACAAACCTCCTTCATCTTGAATAGTTGGCGTTATGTATAAGATTCTCATTTTTTAGATTGTAAAAACTCCTGATAATCTCTTATATAGTCTCCTTCGATAAACTCGTCCGAGTTTAAAACCAAGCAGACAGCACCAGAAGAGAAATTCTGAAGTTCCCGCCAAAAACCTGATGGAATTAAAAGGCCGACATTTGGTTTATTCAGAAAAAAAGTCACTTTTTCGTTTCCACTATCAATGGTTACTTCAAAGCTTCCGCTTAAAGCAATAAGAAATTCCTGTTGTTTGATATGAGAATGCCCTCCTCTAAATGCACTTGAAGGAACATCAAAAAGATAATAAACCCTTTTAAATTCAAAAGGAATTGTTCCGTTTTGAATAAATGCCAAATTTCCTCTTGTATCCTTAACAGTTGGTATTTCTATCAGACTTATATTTTCCAATGCTATTCTATATTAATTGTTCTATCCACAATAAAAAGTGGTCTTTGCTTTACCTGATTGTAAATTCTCAAAACATATTCACCAATGATTCCTAGCGAAATAAGCTGTACGCCGCTGAACAGTATAATTGCCAGAATAGTTGCCGTAAAACCTTGAGGTATATCATTATAAAATATTTTCCGGTATAAATTATATCCGAAATAAATCAATGAAAAAACTATAGTTATCAAGCCCAAACGAGTAATGAATCTGATTGGAAAATCACTGAAATTAAAAATGCCTTTAAAAGCCAATTGGATTAGTTTCCCCCAAGTATATTTTGAATTGCCTGCGTAACGTTCTTGTCTTTCATATTCAAAACCAATTTGTTTAAACCCTACCCATGCTCTTATACCTCTCAAATACCTATCCTGCTCGGGCATATTATTCATTAAATGTACAACCCTTGCACTCAACATGGAAAAATCACCACTGTCGATAGGAATTTCAAAGTTAGAAATCCTTTGCTGCAATCTGTAATAAAGCTTATAACAAATTCTCTTCAAGAAAGATTCTTTTCTGTTTTTGCGTACTGCATATACAACATCGTAACCCTTAACTAATAAATCATAAAAGTCATGGATTAATTCAGGTGGATCTTGTAAATCACCATCAATAATCAAAACCCCTTTTCCTGGATTACTATATCTTAAACCGGCACTGACCGCTATTTGATGTCCGTAATTTCTGGAAAGAACAATTCCTTTGAAGTTGCTATCTTCATTACAAACCTGATCAATCAACTCTTGGGTTTTATCAGTACTTCCGTCATTAATTAGTACCACTTGAATTGAGAACTTGGCTTCATTAATGATTATTTTTAACCTTTTCACCAATGGTTCCAGCGTCTTCTCTTCATTATAAAGAGGCACAACAATGACAATATCGTTATTATGGATATTCATAGACTGATTATTCTGTTATGGTAGAATCTTTAACACTTATCACAATTGATTTCTTTCGAAAAAAATCTTTCAACTCAATATTTTTCCAATTATTTTTATCGTTTGTGAGTCCCATATCCACCGAATTATAAATTGTAACCGGACGATTAACCAATGGCTCAACTACACAATGCTCTTCTGTTGTATTATGCAGAAAATTGAACCTCTCTTTCATTTCTTTATCGTAATGATATGCTTTTAAAGACAGTAAATCTTTATAAGCAATCGTGATATTATTATGTGAAACGAAATTAAAAATAATCAAAATTCCCAAGACCGCTTTTGCAGAGTGATTAATTTCAAAATTAATTCTATTAGAAAAATAATATACAAGTGATACAAAGAAGTATAAAAATGTGATAATAAAAAAGAAGACAGAAGTGTTAATAGTTCTTCCCGGAGGCAATCCGTTAGTACTCCATAAACCCGGAAATATACCAACAAACACTATCAAAAAAAGCAAACCTAAGATTAATAGTGGGTTTAAAAAATAGTCGGAAGGAATAGTCTTGATTTTTTCTTTTATTTCGTTGTACAGAAAAAAACAAACAAGTGCCAATAATGGCGTCCAAAGTGTTATGTGATAAAACGAAATCTGTACCGACTTTAATATAGAATAAACGAACTGATGCTTAACTTCAAAATTACTTGCCCGAACAGCGTTTCCAGGAGCCAATACTTCAAAAGCAGCCAATCCGCAGATAATCAAAAAAAGAAAGACTAAAACGCCATTAATTTTCTTTTGTTCAAAATAAAGAACAACAATCAACAAAAAATGCAGCAGTAGCATTATAACCACAATAATCTCATTACATCCCATAATCATGGGTAAAAGAACCACTCCGAATACTAAATACTTTAGCTTTTTGGTATTGAAATAACTGATAAGTGATGCAAAATAAAACAATGACAGAGAAACCGGTAATTGATTAGTGATAGCGCCTGGCATCCAATAAAACCCTTCGCAAATATCCGGCATTAAAAAAAAGTATAACACCACAATAGTAGCGGTAAACCAAAACTTTTCTTTTTTAGTCTGATTTAAACCCAAACTGGAAATAAAAGCAAAAACAGCAAAAATGAATAATCCAAAAAGGATGATTGGTAAAATCTTGAACCCAAAATAATCATCAAAATAAAGAGGATCCAAACTTAGCAATCCATTGGAAAAATACCTTCCTGACCAATCATTATATCTTCTGATTTGCACACTCCAGAAAGGTTCTATCTGAGATTCATAAGCATACCAAAAATCATCAGAACCCGGATTATTAAAAAAAGAAAGCAACAACAACGGAAACAAGCTTATTAACCCAAGATAATACATAAGTTTAGGGCTAACAATTATCTCAGTTAATCTCTTAAATTTATTAAAAAAAATCATGGTGAATTTGTCGCTAGGTTGACTGTTTGTCATATTTTTGCTTCAAATATAACTCTTTTGTTTACAAAATGATTAAAAAACCCCTTGTTAGTGTAATATGCCTATGCTATAATCATGAGCAATATGTGACAGAAGCATTGGACTCAATCATTAAGCAAACGTATAACGAAATAGAGATTATTATCCTAGACGATTGTAGTTCAGACAAGTCGGTTGAAAAGATTAAACTTTGGCTACAAAACCACCCTGATATCATTTTCATCCAAAACAAAGCGAACCTTGGAAATACCAAATCATTTAATATAGCCGCAAAGCAAGCCAAAGGAGATTATCTGATTGATTTTGCCACAGATGATCTTCTAATAGACAACTGCATTGAAAAGCAAGTAAATCAATTTCAGAATTCAGACTATAAAAACCTTGGATTGGTTTATGGCAATACCATTCTGATCAACGAAAGCGGAGCATTTCATTCTTATTTTTTTGATGTGGATCAAAATGAGAAAACGATCGAAAAAAGACCAACGGGAAGAATATTCAACAATATTATAGATACCGGAAAAGTCATTTG
>DATEDY010000260.1:0-3030 GCA_035281405.1 Flavobacterium sp. | reverse complement strand
TCAAATAGCTATGGCTACTATGGAACCCATTTTACAAGAAAACAAAGATCGATTTGTTATTTTTCCTATCAAACACCACGACATTTGGGAGTGGTACAAGAAAATGGAGGCCAGTTTCTGGACTGCTGAAGAAATTGATTTACATCAGGATCTTTCTGATTGGAATAATAAATTATCGGATGACGAGAAGTATTTCATCAAACATATTTTAGCTTTTTTCGCTGCTTCTGATGGTATTGTGAATGAGAATCTAGCTGAAAATTTTGTAAATGAAGTACAGTATGCTGAAGCCAAGTTCTTTTATGGTTTTCAGATCATGATGGAGAACATTCATAGTGAAACCTACTCGTTATTGATTGACACCTATGTTAAAGACGAAGCAGAAAAAGCGGAGTTATTCAATGCATTGGAAATTTTCCCTGCCATCCGTAAAAAAGGAGAATGGGCATTAAAATGGATTGAATCGGATTCGTTTGCTGAAAGACTTATTGCCTTTGCAGCTGTAGAAGGAATTTTCTTCTCTGGCGCTTTCTGTTCAATTTATTGGTTAAAGAAAAGAGGCTTAATGCCAGGATTGACTTTTTCTAACGAATTGATTTCCCGTGACGAAGGAGTACACTGTGATTTTGCTGTGCATTTACACAACCATCACTTAGTAAACAAAGTATCGAAAGCAAGAATCAGAGAGATTATTGTAGATGCTTTAAACATTGAGCGCGAATTTATTACCGAATCACTTCCGGTGAGTTTAATTGGAATGAATGCGACTTTAATGACACAATATTTAGAATTTGTTGCCGACAGATTATTAGTAGAATTAGGTTGTGACAGAGAGTACAACTCCTCCAACCCATTTGACTTTATGGATATGATTTCGCTACAGGGGAAAACGAATTTCTTTGAAAAACGTGTAGCTGAATACCAAAAGGCAGGTGTTATGAATACTGATTCTGACTCGAACAAAATTAGTTTCGACGCCGATTTTTAAGTCGTAGCCTTCAAAATTATTAATTAAAAGAATTCCGTTCCGGGTTGCAGAAGAGCCCTAGCCCTGATAGAGCCGGCATCCTTTTTAATGAGCGCAGCGCGCGATTAAAAAGATACAGGCGAAAGCAGGATAAAGCTCCAAATAAAATCCGGCACACAATAAAGACGCGTTTAAAAGTCGGGAGACTTGCGTTTAGTTAAATCAAATAAATAACCAGAAAGCAAAGAAGGGATTGTTTGCTTTCACAAAACTAAAACTATGTACGTAGTAAAAAGAGACGGCCACAAAGAGCCAGTGATGTTTGACAAAATCACAGACAGAATTAAAAAATTATGCTATGGATTGAATGACATGGTGGATGCTGTAAAAGTAGCCATGCGTGTTATTGAAGGATTGTATGACGGAGTAACCACTTCGGAATTAGACAATTTAGCGGCAGAAACTGCGGCTTCGATGACGGTATCACATCCGGATTATGCACAATTAGCGGCTCGTATTGCAATTTCTAATTTACACAAGAACACCAACAAATCGTTTTCAGAAACGATGAACGAAATGTTCCATTATGTAAATCCAAGAACGAACCAAGAGGCACCTCTTTTATCAGAAGAAGTACATAAAGTAATCATGGACAATGCAGAGTTTTTGAACTCACACATTATCTACAACCGTGATTTTAACTACGATTATTTCGGATTCAAAACTTTAGAGCGTTCGTACCTGTTGAAAATCAACGGTAAAATTGTGGAGCGCCCACAACATATGTTAATGCGTGTTTCTGTTGGTATCCATCTTAACGATTTGGATGCAGTGATTGAAACCTACGACTTAATGTCGAAGAAATTCTTCACACATGCTACGCCAACATTATTCAACGCAGGAACACCAAAACCACAAATGTCTTCATGCTTCCTATTAGCGATGCAGGATGACAGTATTGACGGAATTTACGACACTTTAAAACAAACTGCTAAAATCTCGCAATCAGCGGGAGGAATCGGTTTATCTATCCACAATGTACGTGCTACAGGATCTTACATTCGTGGTACAAACGGAACATCTAACGGTATCGTACCGATGCTACGTGTTTATAATGACACCGCACGTTATGTTGACCAAGGAGGAGGAAAAAGAAAAGGAAGTTTTGCTGTTTACATTGAGACATGGCATGCTGACATCTTTGATTTCTTAGATCTTAAGAAGAATACAGGTAAAGAAGAGATGCGTGCGCGTGATTTGTTTTATGCGATGTGGACATCTGATTTATTCATGAAACGCGTACAGGAAGATGCACTTTGGACATTGATGTGTCCAAACGAATGTCCAGGATTGTATGATGTGTACGGAGATGAGTTCGAAGCTATGTATACTGCTTATGAAGCACAAGGCAAAGGAAGAAAAACCATAAAAGCACGTGAATTATGGGAGAAAATCTTAGAATCACAAATTGAGACCGGTACACCTTATATGTTGTATAAGGATGCGGCTAACCGTAAATCCAACCAAAAGAACTTAGGAACCATCCGTTCATCGAACTTGTGTACGGAGATTATGGAGTATACTTCTGCAGATGAAATTGCAGTATGTAACCTGGCTTCGATTTCGTTACCAATGTTTGTGGAAAACGGAAAATTCAACCATGATTTATTATTCTCGGTTACCAAACGTGTAACGAGAAACTTAAATAAAGTAATTGACAGAAATTACTATCCGGTAAAAGAAGCCGAAAATTCCAATATGCGTCACCGTCCGGTAGGATTGGGAGTTCAGGGATTAGCTGATGCTTTCATCCTATTAAGAATGCCTTTTACCAGCGATGAAGCAAAACAATTGAACCAGGAAATTTTCGAAACCATGTACTTTGCAGCAGTAACCGCTTCAATGGAAATGGCGAAAGAAGAAGGTCCGTACTCAACATTTGAAGGATCACCGATTTCACAAGGAGAATTCCAATACAACCTTTGGGGATTACAGGATTCCGATTTATCAGGAAGATGGGATTGGGCTTCTTTACGTAAAGAAGTAATGGAGCATGGAGTACG
>DATEDY010000259.1:0-2834 GCA_035281405.1 Flavobacterium sp. | reverse complement strand
CCAAATATCCTCGTAAACCCTCTGCAATTCGCCGAGGGTTTCTTTTTGTCTAAACAAAACCTATCATTTTGTTAAATATTCCTAAAAACCTACAATTGTAATTATATTTGCAGGCTATTTATTTTAGAATGAGAAACTTTGTCCTAATTATCTTATTAACCTTTACCGGTTCTTTATACTCACAATACATCCAGGTTGACGACACTTTTACAGCACAGCAACTAGTATCCAATTTCTTTGCCAATAACACCAATTGCGGACAAGCAACCAACGTATCTGTAAGCGGAGGAAATTTCTCAGGAGCACAAAGCTTCGGAAGTTTCAACCAAGGCACAAGCACATTCCCGTTTACAAATGGTATTGTTTTAAGCACAGGAAGAGCTACATCAACTGTAGGTCCTAATACCGGAAATAGTAGCGAATCTATAAGCTCTTGGAATGGAGACGCCGATCTAGAGCAGGCTTTATCTCTAGGGAATACATTCAATGCAACCGTACTGGAGTTTGATTTCATTCCTGCAACGAATAAAATCAGTTTTGACTATATTTTTTCATCCGAACAATATCTAAGCAATCCTTCTCCTAATCAATGTGGCTTTACCGACGGTTTTGCTTTTCTAATCAAACCCATCGGGGGCGCTTATCAAAATATAGCGTTGGTTCCAGGTACAAACATTCCAGTTTCGGTAAATACAATAAGAGGTTCTGGAACAATATGTCCAGCCAGCAATGCAGCTTATTTTGACGCATTCAACGGGGTCAATCACCCTACAACATTCAATGGCCAAACTAAAATACTGAAAGCACAAGCTGATGTTATTTCTGGCAACACCTATCACATCAAATTAGTTATTGCCGACCAAGGCAACGGACTATTCGATTCGGCAATTTTCCTCGGTGGTGGTACCTTTCAGAGTGAAACCGATTTAGGACCGGATCGTCTTACTGCTACCAATAATGCTTATTGTGCCGGAGATACAGTTACACTTAATGCAGCACAATCTGGATTCAACAACACCTACAGATGGTACAAAGACAATGTTTTTACAGGGATCACCACACCAACTTTCAATGTTACTGACAATACGAATCAAAATGTAGTAGAGTACAAAGTAGAAGTCATGATTAATGGTACTTGTCTTTCAACGGGCGATGTGCTTCTTCAGTTTGCGCCATTACCAACATTGTCAAACCAAACACTGGTTCAATGTGACAGCAATAATGACGGATCGGCAACTTTTAATCTAACTAAACTGGACAATTTAATACGTAACAATGACCCGAATTTAAGTAGTGTTACCTATTACGAAAGCATCGGCGGTACGCTAATTCCAAATCCGGCGAACTACACCAGTATTCCAAAAATAATTTATGCCAGAGTAAGTAATTCAAACAACTGTGAAGCTTTTGCACAAATTACACTTAGCATTGCTAACAATAATGTGCCTTCTCCCGTGAACTATGCAAAATGTGATGAAGACGGTACCAAAAACGGCATTACTTCTTTCGATTTGAATACCGAAATAACACCATTAATAACAAATGGTTTACCTGCTGGTTTAATTGTAGAATATTACAGTACTGCAATTAATGCCGAAAATCAAACAAATCCATTAGCTAACAATTTCACAAATACAACTGCAAACTCGCAAACTATATACGCACGAATAGTCAATGGCCCCGATTGTTATGACATCGTGGATGTGGTACTAAATGTGAATTATAACTCACCAAATAATTTTGGTAATGAGAACTTCTATCTATGTCAGAATACAACCATAACATTAAGTGTTGCCAATACTTTCAATAGCTACAACTGGTCCAATGGTGATACCGATTTTGAAACCCAAATAACCACAGCCGGCACTTATACAGTAGAAGTTACGGATGCTAACGGATGCAAAGCAACCAAAACATTTAATGTAATAGCATCTGCTCCTGCAAGCAATATTGCTGCTGTAATTAATGATTTTTCTGAAAATAATTCGATTACGATTACCTACACAGACAATGGCGGCGATTATGAATTTTCAATTGATGCCGTTAACTTTCAGGATAGTCCAACATTCAATAACCTTGAAGCCGGACAATACACGATTTATGTAAGAGATAAAAATGGATGCCAGCCCACTCCTTCTGCAATTATTTATGTGCTGGATTTCCCAAAATACTTTACGCCAAACAACGATGGTTACAACGATACCTGGAAAATTGACAATCTGGAATTGATTGGAATTTCCCAAATCAGCATTTTTGACCGATATGGTAAATTAGTAAAATATATGGACTCCAATTCTTCTGGTTGGAATGGAACATTTAATGGAAAAACACTTCCAGCTGATGATTATTGGTTTGTTTTAACACTTTTTAATGGAAAAACCTTGAAAAGTCACTTCTCGCTTAAAAGATAATTAATACCTTTGGGCTGCAATTAAAAAACCCATGAAGATAAAATTACTTTTACTAACTTTTTTAGTTAGTGTGAACTGTTTTGCACAATTCAGTAAGACACACTATATCCCTCCTATTTCAAACGCAACAAGTATAATACCGCAAGACCAAAGTTTATATGTCTCTTGCCCAAGTGTTACCCCGATAAATTTCAGAATTATACAATTAGGTGGCACAACCATCAACGGAACGGTCTCAAGAGACAATCCCTATATTTTATCCATCGCAACCTCTGGTTCCAACAACCAGTTGATTGTAGATCAATCCGGTGCAAATTTCGTTTTCAACGACAAAGGATACATCATCGAAGCAGAGGACCTTGTATACGTAACTGTCCGTACTGTAGCAACTCCCGGCAGATTTCACGCCGGAGGATTAGTATC
>DATEDY010000258.1:0-11444 GCA_035281405.1 Flavobacterium sp. | reverse complement strand
GTAACAGGGAAACACACACATCCTGAGCAAGTTTCTCCACCGATGATAGTTGAAGCTATTCCTCCGTTTACTGATACTAATAATGAATCGTTTAATTCTATAACCGCAGCTTTGTTGAAAGCCAACTTGTTGTTTGTATTTTGTTTTTTCATTTCTTTGCTTTTGTTAAATTTCCTTGCCTACTCTTCTAGGATTTTTGGCCAACTCCTTGTTTATTTGTTTAGAAACTACAGCTCTACTGATTGATAATTGTATTTTATAGTAATGACTAAAGCAGTCTGTGCATAATTATCTTTGATCTAAAAGCTACTATTCCTTATTTTTTTTATTAGAACTCAATTACAGTTCTTGTCATTTTGATTGTGATAGGCACACACACACATCCTGAACATGTTGGACCACCAATAATTGTTGAACCGTCTTGAGCGATAATATCAGCTCCACCGTTAATACTTTTTAACATTGAATCATTCAATTCTGTAACTGAAGCTTTGTTGAAAGCTAATTTGCTTGCATTTTGTTTTTTCATTTTTTTTAGATTTAAAAATTTATTATTCTGATTGTTTGTTAATTATCTTACGATAGGTTTAGTCATTTGACTGATTGCGTCTGTGATCGCATCTACTATAGCATCGATAATAGAAGCGCCTCCGTTGATGTCTGCTAACACATTCTCGTTTAATTCGGCAACAGCAGCTTTATTGAAAGCTAACTTGTTATTTTCATTTTGTCTTTTCATTTTTTCGATTACATTTCAACTAAAATGATTGATGTTCTGCTAATTGTTTGACAAAAACATCCTGAGCAAAATGCACTACTAATCGTGTTAATTGGTGCTCCACCGTTTACTCCTTTTAATGAATCTTCGTTTAATTCTGTAACAACTGCTTTATTGAAAGCCAGCTTGTTGCTAGTGTTTAGTTTTTTCATGTTTGTTTTTTTTGTTAATACTTAATTTCATTGGCAATAGCCAAGTGTTTGAAAGAAAACTACAGACAATAGAAGCCCTGTACCAAAAACTACCAGGTAGTCGGCATCAACATTTACATCAGCAAATGATTATTATTCAGCTTGATAAGGAATACTTACAAGACAGTCTGTGTTTTTCTCTTATTTGATATTTTAATCCGGATTATCAACAATCACACTCACTAAAAGGCTGGTCAAAAAGACACTTAAAGAAAGTAGAGACCCTCCATGCACATTGTTTAATGATGTATCATTTAATTCTGTGATAGAAGCTTTATCAAAAGCTAGTTTATTATCAGTATTTTGCTTTTTTAATGATTACTTCTCAATTTGGATGGTTCTTGTGACCAAAGTGCATAAGCATCCGGTAATAGGCCAGTCAATTGAAGCACCTCCGTTAATTTGCATTAATTGGATTTCATTTAACTCGGCAATAGCTGTTTTCGTGAACATCAATTTGCCATTTTGGTTTTGCGTTTTCATTTATAGCATTTGATTTTGAAAAAATTCATCTCTTGTCCAGTTTCCATTGCTACTTGATATACAAAAAGTACAACTCAAGTCACTTGGCAAAGTATTCACATAAGTTCCTCCTTTTACCATAACCAACTGATTTTCATTTAATTCAGCAACAGCAGCTTTATTAAAAGCTAATTTATTTACATTTTGCTTTTTCATCTTTTTAGTTTTTTGATTATCTGATCGATATAAATGACATTCGGGTTAAATTTTGGATAACTGTTGGTACCGGCATATCTTCCGTTCCACCAATAATATTCATTGACTCGTTATCATTCAATTCGGTAACCGTAGCTCTATAAAAAGCCAACATGTTGTTTGTTTTATTTGTTTTCATTAAAATATTTTAAGCGTTACACAATTCCAATTGTTTAGTAGTTTCACAACAATAACCTGATGTTTCTAATGTTCCACCATATACTTTCAGCAATGCTGTTTCATTCAATTCCGAAAGTGTTAATTGATTAAATGACAGTGTGTTTTTAGTGTTGTTTTTCATTTTTATTACCAATCTTTAGTTTGACAAATGATTGTGATAGTTGGAGAAGTTCCGATTCCGTTTCTCTCAAGATTACCTCCCTTAATTTCATTCATTAATGGCTGATTTAGCTCTGCAAAAGCCGCTTTTTGGAAAGCCAGTATATTAGCTTGATTTGACTTTTTCATGGATTATTGCATTTCCATTTGAGTAAAATTCCCATTACTACTTGAAATACAGAATGTACAGCTGATAGTAATGATAGTCATTGGTCCGATAGTCGTTGTCGTGAAACCACCTCCATTTATAGTACTCAACTGTAATCCGTTTAATTCAGTAACAACAGCTTTGTTAAAAGCCAATTTGTTTGCATTTTGCTTTTTCATTTTATAGGTAATTAATCGTTAAAAATCGTTTTTCTGCGTTTCAAACCCTGCCATCTCTTTCGGAGAAAGCAACTGCAATCAATAAATCAGGCAAATGCGAGATTCAAGAATATTTTAGTTGAAGAATCACTTCCAAAACACAATTCTTCCTAAAAAGGACACGAATTGATCCAAAAAAGTCTTTTGCTTGTCTTGCAAATCCCTTTCGTTGATTTTGAAAATTGAATTCGAACTTAATTTGTTCTTTTTTTGATTGCTCATTCTTCTTTTTAATTAGACCTAAAGCAATGCTAGTGTAGACATTTTAGAATAGCACTATTTTTATAATAAAAAATATATACTATATTTGTAGAATGTAAATTCTAGCAACAACTTGTTAGGTTTATATTTTGTTAAATTTTCTTATAAAACAGAGTCTTCCACACTCTGTTTTATTTTTTTGACTTATAGGTGGCTACTTAATTTCACCACCATAAAAAGTCCAAAGCAGAAATAATCAGATTTCTTTCATATTTCTTCGACAAAGTAAAGAGGTTAATTTTGAATAAAAAAACGAACACGCCCCATATTTATAAAATATAGGGCGTGTTTTTTATTTTTAAACCGCTGATTTACAGCTTTTTATTTTTTAAACTACTTTATTTCATTAATTTTTTTAATGTAAACGGAAGGACTAATTCCAGTAGCTGCTTTGAAGTATTTTGTAAAAGATTCAGGACTTTTATAACCAATTTCTTCTGCAATTGCATTGATCGAATAAGACCTTAATTTGGCATTATTCTTTAATTCCAGGATAATATAGTTAATTCGTAACTCATTGGCATAGGTACTAAAGCTCTTTCCAAGTTCTGAATTAATGATTTTTGAAAGATAAGCAGTATTTGTCTTTAGTTTTTTAGCAACATTGTGCAATGTAAAGTCCTGTCGAAGGAACTGTCTTTTCTCTTCAAGCTTTATCAACTTCTCTAAGATCTCAGCAACAGTTTCATCCTTTATATTGAAACTCGAATTATTATTTTGAACACTTAAATCTTCATTATACAGCTCTTCATCAACACTTTCTGTGTCATTTAACAACTCAACCGGTTCATTTTCAAAACTAACTTCCTCAATTTCCACATCTTCCTTTGTTGTTTCTTCGAATACATCTTCGATTTGTTCCAGTGAGCTGATTATTGATTCGTTATTTACAGAAGGCTGAACATTTTTAGTTTCCTCTTCGTAATTCTTAATTTTAAACAGTAACTCATCAAATTTCAGTTGATTTTGTTTTTCAACACCTTTTTTATTAATGTATACCATTAAAATAACTCCGAAAAGAATCAGTACAATTAAAAACAATCCCCATTTCTGATTAATCAAAGAAGCTTCTCTGTTTTGCAGTTCAGAAATGTCAATTTTGTGAAGATGGTCAATAGTATCGATTTTTTTCTGTCCAATCTTTTTAGATTTTTCTATAAAAAGCTGGAAATAGTAGTTGGACTTATCTGTATTACCTAAAAACTTATAGTTTTCGGCAGTGAGGTAATATATTTCCGAAAGATATTCGATTGGCATTAGAGCAATATCCTTAGAGTCAATCATTTCCAATAAAGTAGCAATTGCTTTATTATAATCTTTCTTTAAAGTAAAAATTTTAGAAACATCAATCTGGATTGGTGCAATTACATTAATATTTTTGGTAATAAGCGCAATTTTCACTGCCTTCTGCATCGCCTTTTCCGCTTCATTAAGCTTACCTTTATCAATATAATACAGCCCAAGTTGCTTTAGAAAATGTATTTCGTGCTCCTTTAGATTGTTTCTTCTGCATTCTTCCAAGCTTTTATTAATGTAGATATAGGCCGAATCTGGCTGCTTAAGTTTAATATATGATTTAACCAAGCCTAACTTTACGTCTAATAACCGAGTCTCATTGAGATCCTTATCTCTTAAATTTTTCTTGTAGATGTTTAATGCTTCATCATACTTCTCCAATTCAAATAAAATACTGGCTTTTTTAATGAGGATATAATTATACGTTTTATCATCATTGGTTTCCTGGCTAATAGCAAGCACTTCATCATAAATATTCAAAGCGCCTTCGAAATCAAACTGGTTAAATAAATAATTTCCTTTATTGACCTTTACAACCAATTCAAAGTCTTTATCATTCGAAGACATTTGAATTGCTTTATCGAAATAATAAAAAACACTATCTTTCTCACTTAGCGCACCACATAAATCGGCAAGAGTGCAATAAGCGAACACAATTTCTTTCGTTTGCCCACTATTTTTTAAAGAAGTTAATAGCTTATGGGAGTATTTTTTGGCTTTTTGAGGGTTTTCGTATAAATATTTTTTGATAGAATCGTTAATTCTATCGTTTTTTTGTGAATAAACTGGTGCATTTATGAGGGTCAAAAAAATGGCGTAAAATAGCCAGCTTTTTTTATTTAATTCAAGTAACCTATTGAAAATCATTTATTTAAAAAAATTAAAATTATCCATTTTTTATAAATTTAAGGCTTATACATTTTTTAGGCTAGCTTTTTTCAAATAGATTTGGGTATCAAATTAAAAAGCCAAAGATTATGAAAAAAATTAGATTTCAAAAATTAGATTTTAAAAAGATTAACATTGTAGAGTTAAATTCTCAAGAAGCGAGCAAAATTTACGGTGGTACTGCTGCTGCAATTGACACAGATCCAAGAAGTCTTTTTACAGGTAGATTTTGCCTTAACGTTCAAGTTGAGTTGAACATAAGTCTTTAAAAATTAAAAAAGTTAAGAAAAAGCCAGACTGGGGAGTCTGGCTTTTTTGTTTTTAACTAATTTATCTTAGTCTAACATTCCTTATTTAATGATGGGGCGTGTAAAATTCCTAGTCACGTCTGTTACCGCATCAACTACAGCATCAACTACAGCATCAACTATTGCATCACAAACACCTCCTGATAAACTTCCACCATTAACATCGAACAATTGATTATTGTTCAATTCTGCAACAGCTGCTTTTTCAAAAGCTAACTTGTTTGTCGGTTTTTGTTTTTTCATTCTAACTGATTATTTAGTTCTTATGGCATCAGTTGCTCCTTCTGCTAGTGAAGCTAAAGCCACAACTGCAATAGCTCCTGCAAAAGCTACTGCACCACCAACAACAGGAATTAACGGCACAATTATTACCGGATTTGTACCTCCATTAATCATTAATAAATTTTCGTCATTTAATTCAACAACTGACATCTTATTGAATGCTAATGCATTTTGATTGTTTTTTTTCATGATTATTTGTTTAAAAGTTATTTGATTTTTGAAATTATCTTGTAGCGATTGCTTTACTCACAACATATGATACATTATATGCTGCATCATGTACGTTATCTAAAACTTGTTGCACAGCTTGAGTGATTGTGTCCAAACTTCCTCCTTGTATAGTTAACATATTAGAATCATTCAATTCTACAATGGCAGCCTTATCAAAAGACAATTGATTGTTTACATTTTGTTTTTTCATTTTCTTAAATTTTAATTATTTTCCTACTCTTTAAAGGGCTTTCAGCACATTCCTTTTTTTGACCAAACTGATCAAAAACTACTTTTTAATTAGGTCCGCATAGCGTCTCTGGTTCTGTTAGTTCGTAATACCATTTCATACCTAAAGAGACAGCAAAACAAGAAGGTGTTGAACCTCCGTTAACCCCATTCAACTCGCTATCATTCAACTCGACAAGAGCTGTTTTAGCGAAAACCAGTTTGTTTACATTTTGATTTTTCATAATAGTGATTTAATTATTATCCCTACTCTATTATGGATTTTCAGGATACTCCTATTAAAAAAGTTTGAGAACCAACCTAAAAAACATCTTAATTCCTTCAATTACTAAAAAACCTACGCGGCTTTGGCGTGAAATAAGTTGCGGCTACTCGGTAATTCTTCAAAAACCCATTATTGATTTATTTTCAGTAATTCTTATTAAAAAAGAAGCTTATTTTTCATTGCTTCAGTTAAAGGATCACAACAGCATCCTGAACAGTCAATTCCTCCGTTGATGGTTGATCCTCCGTTGATTTCTAACAATGAAGCCTCATTTAATTCGGTAACAGCTGCTTTGGCAAATGCCAAAACAAAATTTCCATTTTGCTTTTTCATACTATTCTGATTAGGATTTAATTTGCGTTATTTTCATTTCCAATTAGCCCGGAAGTGACTATTGCCGGAGTCATGTGACTGATTACTTGTGTAAGAACATTAGAATTTGTTCCTCCTTGTACTTTCAGCATTGCATTACCATTTAATTCTGCAACGGATGCTTTATTAAAAGCCAATTGGTTATTTACATTTTGTTTTTTCATAGCTACTTACTTTAAAATGATTCCTTCATAATAATCCCCTATAGTCCCAGGTCCGTTACTACTGGCAATACAGAACATACATCCCAGCGGATTAGTTGGATACTGGTTTTGGTAATACCCGGTTCCTCCTTTGATTTTGTTCAATTCTTCGATGTTTAATTCGGCTACAGCTTTCTTAGCAAAAGTCAGTGCGTTTTCATTTTGTTTTTTCATGATTATAAAATTTTGGTTAATTATTCTTTTTAAGGCATTTGCAGTGTCTGTGCAAAATTCATTACTGCTGATGCGACAGCCGCATTAGTTCCTGCCGGCAGGTTTTGCACAAAAGACACCACTGCAGATTGTATGGCGTCACCCAAATCGGCTCCATGAACTGTCATCAACTGATCATCGTTCAACTCAACGATTGCTGTTCTTTCAAAAAGCAGCTTGTTGTTTTCTGATTGTTTTTTCATTGTTTCTTAATTTTTGAATTATCCCTACTCTCTAACAGGATTTTCGGGTTCGCCCTTAAAAGAATGAATCAACGGAAACAATAGTTTGAAAAAGACGAGCTTTAGAAGATTTTTTTTAGCGCCTCTTTCAGTCTGAGAAGAAAAAACATAAATCCGGTTTGCTTATGATCACGTGCTATAGGATCATTCAATTCAAAAATCGAGTTACGGTTTAATCTTTTTTCTTTTTTCAGATGCATTGTTTGTAATTGAAACTTTCTCTTTAACAAACAAGCAATGTGAAGAAGTAATAACAATAGGGAAACTTTGACTATTGATTATTTGCCCTTGTGTAATAATTCCTAACCTTTACTTGTTTGGTTTTTATTTTGTCAAACTTTCTTATAAAACAGTACCTTCCACATCTGTTTTAATCGAGCGAAAATAAAATGGCGCCTTATTCATTTTCGTTAAGCCAAAGTAAAAGAGGATTTCGGAATGAAAAAAATGAGAAACACACCTTTTTATAAAAAAGTGTGCTCAAAAAATAAGCTAACAAACACATCTACAGCAAGTTATTTTACTTGCTACTTTCTATGTGCTGATTAATCTTTTTAATATAAATAGTAGGAGTTATGCCGGTAGCTTCCTTAAAATAGCGGGTAAATGCATCCGGTCTTTTATAGCCAATTTCAACTGCAATGGCATTCACCGAATACGATCGAAGCCTTGCATTGTTTTTTAATTCGACTATAATATAATTAATACGAAGTTCATTAATATAGGTACTGAAGCTCTTCCCTAACTCGTTATTCACAATCTTAGACAGGTAAGCCGTATTGGTTTTTAGCTTTTTAGCTACGGTATGTAGGGTACATTCCTGCTTTAAGAAGTATTTCTTTTCTTCCAAGCGAACTAAACCATCTAGAATTTGATTTACTTTTTCATCTTTTATAATGAATCCGGTAGCATTCCCGGAAGCGAATTCTTCATCATAACCTTCTGGATCCAAATCATCTTCCTGAATACCATTTTCTTCTGATTCACTTTTAACATCCTCTTCAAAAGAATGTTCCACTTCAATAACTTCTTCTATATCAGCGATGTGATTTCTGGCAATATGATATTCTTCTTCGCTAACCGTACTCTCATTTTGAACCAATCCGGCTTCATATTCATTAATTCGTCGTAAAAGATGATCGAATTTTTCTTGATTTTCCTGTTCTTTCTTTTTCTTTCTGAAATAAAAAACAACAAGCAACATACTCAAAACACTCAAGGCTATTATTAATACCCACTTTTGGTAACTCAATGCTTTCTTTTCATTTTCTATTTCTGATACGTTGATACTATGGAGATAATCAATCGTTTCTATTTTCTTTTGCCCTATTTTTTTGGAATCATCTACATACCTTTCAAAATAAAAGGCTGCTCTTTCTGAATTACCCAATAACTTATAATTTTCAGCAAGGATATTGTCAATTTGAATATTATTCTCGATACTAATGGGAACATTCTCTTTGTTTACAAGCAATTCCTCCATTAACCGCACCGCTTCTTCCGATCGATTTTGTAACGTATATAGCTTGGCCTGACTAATACATATCATTCTCAAATACCCAACAACGCCATACTTTTTAGCAATCAAATAGGCCTTATTCAACTCATTTTCAGCTTCCTTATATTTCCTAGAGTAAATAAAAGCTGTGGCCAACTGGTCCCTAAAAAAAATTTCATACTCAACATATTTAAATTTCTTAGAAACTGACAATCCTTTATTAATATAAACAAGAGATGAATCCGGTTTATTGATTTTTAGAAAAGCTCTTGAGAGACTTAATTGTATTCCCAAACGTGAAAGCCTATCGAAATTCTGTTTTTTAAGTCCGTCCTTGAAAATACTTAGCGCTTCATCATACTTCTCTATTTCATAATAGATGTTTCCTCTTTGAATAACGATAAAATCATAGGCATAGGAATCATTGTTTTTCTTCGCTAAATCCAAACATTCATCATATAATTCCAACGCACTGTCAAAATCATTTTGGTTAAACAAATAACCGGCTTTATTAATTTTAAATTTAAGCTCGAGATCAAAATCATTATTTTCTATTGCTTTTTGAATTGCCTTCTCATAAAAATAAAAAACACTATCAATTTGAGATTCAGCGCCGGATAAATCAGCAAGATAAAAATAAGCCAATCCCTGATCTTTAAGGTTTTTTTCTTTTTTACTTTTATTCAGTAATCTATAACTAAATTTTTTTGCCTTTTTGGTATCATTGAAAAGCGTCTTTTTAATAGAGTCAATTAAAGTCTTGTTACTAGCAGATTGCGATAGTAAAGGAGCTGATAGATATAGAAAGACAAGAGTAAAAAAAAGCTTTTTCATTTTTAACATCTAATAGATTCGAAATCAAATTAATAACCTATAAAAACAACCCCTTTTTTTATAAAAAAGTGTGTAGCTATTTACTCAACTTCAAATATTTAAAATACTTTTGAAACAAATAAACACCAAATATTATGAAAAAAATCAAAAAAGAAAAATTGAGTCTACAAAAGGCAACAGTTACTGAACTAAACCACACTCAATTGATACGAATCAAAGGAGGAGACGATAGTGATCCTGTAACGACTACTACTGATGATCAAAATACCAATAATCCTAGAAATACATATACACTTTGTTCTGCAGTAAAAACAAGAACAAAATAAATTAGAAAAAGGTATCAAAATTAATACCTGTTTTCAACATCATTATTTTTAACTTTTATTAAAAGCTCTTTTTATGAAAAAAATCAGAAATGAAAAATTAAGCTTGCAAAAGACATCAATTGTTGAATTAAACAATATACAAATGCACACGATTCATGGTGGTACTGGATATAATACAAGCAACGACCCTGATACACTTGGTAATGACACAGGTATATTAACCAGTAATCCTAGAAATACTTTCACAACTTGCTCTTCAGTAAAAACAACTTCAAAATAACTATTAGAAACCGATAATCAATTATGATATCGGTTTTCTAATTTTATTATATTTTGCCTTATTAAAATTTTTTCGTAAAAAAATTAATTTAGAAAAATTAGCTTTTAAAAAGGTAGCCATTGTTGAACTCAGCAAACCTCAATTACTAAAATTAATGGTGGTGATAACATCATTGAAGACGATAGCACACCAAGAACTATAACAACACATCAGTCAACAAGATGTCTTGGCTAGAAAATAAAAAATGAGAGCAATTGTTCTCCTTTTTATTACTTATAGATACCCATTTTAAAACACCACCCTTACAAAAGGCATCCACGCATCTGTATAAATCCTATCATCATCATCGTGTAATACATTATATCGAATCCCTATGGTAAAATTATTATTACGATAACCTGCTCCCACAAAAAGTGCCGTGTTCCAAAAGTTATCCTTGATTGATCCTTCAGTCGTTTGATAATCTACATTGGCTCTCAACTGTTCTAGCTCTGCTGATAATTGTACGTAATCTATCGGATTCACAATCCCTGCTATACTTCCTCCGTAGATCCAGGCATCATAAAAATTCTTCTCTTTAACGTAACTCCCATTTAAACCAACTCCCAATGAAAGTGTTTGATTCACATTGTAATACATCATTGGTGAAACGGAAATATTCGTATAACGATTACCAACACCCAATCCAATGCCGCCTCCAAACCGTACTTTTTCCCAAAATATACTCTTGCTTTTTGGAATGGTATCATTTTGGGCGATAGAAATTACAGTATTAAAAAATATTCCCAAAATAAAAATCATTTTAACAAACTTTCCACCAATTTTTAACATCATTTTAAATATTTAAAAATTAAACACATAAATGTACTATTTTGTTTAAAAGTTTAGCTGAAAAGTTCATACTTTTGCATAAATTTTTTAACCAAAATCGTCCTCAGACAATATTATGGATAGGTTTTCCTTTTTAAACGCAGCACACACGGCCTTTTTTGCCGATTTATACGAACAATATTTACAAAATCCTGATAGCGTAGAGCCTAGCTGGAGAGCATTTTTTCAAGGTTTCGACTTTGCCAATGAATTTGCAAGTCCTGTTGACCAATTGAATGCCATCTCTAATGGTGAAGCTACTGTTAGTGGTAATGCTGAAAAATTACAAAAAGAATTCAACGTTCTTAAGTTAATTGACGGCTACAGAACTCGCGGTCACTTATTTACCAAAACCAATCCGGTTCGCGACAGAAGAAATTATTCTCCGGTTTTATCATTGGAGAACTTCGGATTATCTGACGCTGATCTGAACACGGTTTTCGACGCCGCTAAAGT
>DATEDY010000257.1:0-14155 GCA_035281405.1 Flavobacterium sp. | reverse complement strand
ACCAAACAACTAAAAAGTGAAAAAAAATTACGTTTTGACTAATTTTTTTCTGGACTATCTATGGCAGAAAAAAATGACCCTATTTTTTGTCTTGCAGTTCTTCGTTTTAATAACTCCACTTCAGGAAACAAAGGCTCAAGCTAATGACTGCACAGCTACTTTAGCTTCTATCACAATCGGCACAACATGCACAACAACAAACTACAGCGTTACTAACGCATTTACTGACGACGGCCCTACTCCCTGTAGCGGAACTTCTTATCGCGACGGTTGGTACTCATTTACAACCGATGCAACGACAAATTCAATAACAATTACAGGTACGAGTAACCGCCAAATGGGGTTGGCTGTTTATTCTGGAACCTGCGCCTCTCCTTCATCTATCGCTTGTGAAGTACCAAACAATGCAAATGCCACTCTTACCACTGCCGTAACACCAAATACGACTTATCGTCTTCGGATTATGCGTACAAATAATGCAAATACAAACGACATGACAGGAACAATTTGCATTGTTGGAACAACCACAACACCAATTGCACCTACAGGCTGTACAAACACTTCACAATACCCAACATCAAGTGTAACAGCACCATCTGCAGGCAACACAGTAACAATATCAACATGTAATTATCAAACAGAATATAATGCAATAAGCAGTATTGTATCGGGAAGCACTTATACTTTCACAAATTCAGCAGGTGGATTCATATCTATCAGATCTGGATCATATAACGGAACAGTAGTAACAAGTGGAAATTCACCACTAAGCTTTACAGCACCTTCCTCTGGAACATTTTATGTCCATTACAACACCAATTCATCTTGTGGAACGGCTTCAAACTGTACAACTACATCAGTAACTAACGGAACAGCATCAGGTAGCTGTACTCCCGGATCGGGGACAGGCACATCTGCTGCAGGTTGTCCATCTGTAGTTTCGGGAGGTTTGGGACTTAACGGCTCTGATCCAGCTGCAATAACTTGTTCAACTTCAAGTTGTGTAGATTTAGAAGCTACTTATTTACAATTAGGACAAACAACAAGCTATTCAGTTCAATCAATCCCATATAGCCCTCCATATCAATTTGGTTGTTTAGCTAATGCAGTGAGTGTGAATACTGACGATGTTTGGTCACCAACAATCAATTTACCATTCAACTTCTGTTTCTATGGAACAAATTACAATCAATGTTTAATTGGTTCAAACGGCGTACTAACATTCGACACTACAAACAATACTCCAGGAGGTTTCTCAGAATGGGAATTCACAACAGACCTACCCAATCCAGCACTCTTCAGAAACAGCATATTTGGTGTTTATCATGACATCGACCCAAGTGTAGGTGGAACAGTAGGCTGGGAACTTGTTACCTTACCAACTGGATGTAGAGCCTTAGTTGCGTCATGGAATGACATTCCAATGTTCTCTTCTTCTTGTAATTCAGTCTTATACACAGGGATGATGGTATTATATGAAAATACAAATATTATCGAAGTATATATCAAACAAAAAAATGTTTGTGCCTCATGGAATGGAGGAAATGCCATAGTAGGTGTACAAAACGCAGCAGGAACAGTGGGAACAGTAGCTCCTAACAGAAATGCTCTGAGTGCTGACTGGACTACAACTAATGAAGCGTGGCGATTCGTACCATCTGGAAGCGCAATAACCTCGATCAAATGGTATCAAGGTGCAGGCACAGGTGGAGCAGTTGTGGGAACTACTGACGTGATTAACGTATGTCCTTCAACTACAACAACTTATACAGCAGAGGTTACTTATACACTTTGCAGTGGTTCAACAGTAAAAGTTACAGACCAAACAACAGTTACAGTTTCTGGGAATAAAGTTTGGAATGGCTCTGTAAATACCGACTGGAATACAGCTGCAAACTGGACTCCATCAGGTGTTCCAACAAATACTCAACCAGTTACAATCGCTAACGTAACAAACAAGCCTGTAATTTCTGGAGGAGTAAATGCACAGGCATGTTCATTAACAGTCCAAACCGGAGCACAACTTACTATTGCAGCCAACAACAATATAACAGTTACAAATGCAGTGACTGTTCAAGGAACCGGAGTTTTTATCGTTAATAATGGTGCAAATTTAGTTCAGGTAAACAATGTTGCCAATACTGGTAACATTCAGTCAATAAGAAATGCAAACATTAGAAGACAAGATTATGTATATTGGTCATCACCAGTAGCTAATTTCCCTGTAGGTTCAATTTCTCCGGGAACAACCGGTGGTTTCATTTACAAATGGCTACCTACAACACCAACTGCATACGCAAGTAATTTTGGTAACTGGGCAGGAACAACAGAAAACATGGTAACTGGTAAAGGATATATTGTTCGCGGACCTAATGCTTATTCAACCACGGCAATAACCAATTATACTGCCACTTTTACAGGTGTTCCTAATAATGGAAATATAACTATTCCTATTTCAAGAAGCACTTATAATGGTGCAAGCTACATTGGCCCAACATCAACATTAGTAACAGCAAGTGATGACAATTGGAATTTAGTAGGCAATCCTTATCCTTCTTCGATTAGAGCAATTGATTTCCTGAATGCTAATACAAACATTGCTGGTTTCATCAATGTTTGGACACATGGAACTTTACCCGTTTCCTCTGTAGATCCTTTCTATGCCAACTATAATTACAATTATACAACATCCGATTACATCACTTACAATGCCTCTGGAGCTTCTTCGGGACCAGGCGCATTCAATGGATATATCGGATCTGGTCAAGGCTTTTACGTATTGATGAACCATTCTTCTGCTGCAGCAACAGAAAACCTTACATTCAACAATACAATGAGAAGTTCAACTTACAGTAATGCTCAATTCTACAAACCTTCTAATGATGATGATATAGAGATAGAAGCTGAACACAACAGAATCTGGCTGGATTTAATTAAAACTTCCGACAACACAAACAGACGCACACTTGTGGGTTATATCGAAGGAGCAACCAATGCAAAAGACCGTATCTATGATGCTGTAGGAAGTGAGAAATTAAATTTCAATTTCTATTCAATACTTGATAATGAAATGCAACTTATTCAAGGAAGAGGATTACCATTTGACAGAAACGACAAAGTCGCCATGGGTATTAACATTGCACAAACAGGCGAATACAAAATCGGAATTGGTGCTTTAGACGGATTATTCACTAATAAATCGCAGGTTATCCTACTTGAAGACAAACTCATGAATCTAACGCATAATTTAAAAGAAAGTCCGTATACATTTACAGCAAACCAAGGAAGAGCTGACAATCGTTTCGTACTGAAATTTGTTAACGAAAAAACAGCAAACGATAATATTTCAGATGCAAACGACATTAGAATATTCGCTCTGAATACGCTAAATGTGGAATCATCAAATCTTGACATCAACACCATTACTGTATATGATGTAATTGGTAAAAAGTTACTGGATTTGAATAATGTTAAGCAAAAACAAATCACTATCAGTCAATTAAAACCAACAACGAATGTTATTCTAGTAAAAGTAACATTGGAAAACGGGACGATAGTAACTAAGAAAGTAGTCTACTAAAAACAAACCTACTAAAACCCCAGAAAGGCCTTGATTTTAAATAATCAAGGTCTTTTTCGTTAGCATAGGCCTCACGCTCAAAAGAAATATTTCGATAGCCTTCATGACGGTTCTTGTATTGAATCCATCTGCATACAAATTCAATTCCGTACCAAATAAAAAAAGGAAGAATCAACAATTCCAGCTGCTGACGAATATGAATGCGTTCATGGTTCACAAAAACAGGATTTTGCCTGTCATTTTTATCTTTCATAAAGACAAAGGGAAAAAAAGTAATCCCTCTAAAACCTTTTGGTGTCAAATATTTAAAAACAATCAAAATCATATGCTACAAAATTGATAAATTTGCGCAGATGAACAATGAATTGAATCCAAATAATTTACAAGAAGGCGAAGATTTTTATTATACCCCAGAGGGATACAAATGCTTTACCGAAAAATACCATTTAAAAAGAGGTTACTGTTGTAAAAGCGGATGCCGACATTGTCCGTACGGATTTGACAAAAAAACCGGAACGATTATTAAAAAATAAAAGGGCGTGACCCTGCGGGTCGGGCTATACGCGCTGCATGGCAGCCAGCTTCTATCCCTCACGCAAAACCAACAAATCATTAAAATGGACCACCATTTACAAAAATACAGAGTCAAAATTCACAAGTCCTATCACAGGTCAGATATTCGTTACCCCTAGCGGTTACTCAACCAGGAAATGACGAAACAATAAATAACCGAATATCAAAAATTACAACATGACTTTTCAAGAACAAATACTAGAAGGAATTCCTTCCGTTTTACCACTTACTAAACCTTACGAAGCTGCCATTAACCACGCACCAAAACGTAAAGAAATACTTAACAGCGAAGAAATAAAGTTAGCTTTACAAAATGCCTTACGCTATTTTGAAGCAAAACACCACGCAGAATTAATTCCTGAATTCAAAGAAGAATTAGAGAAATACGGCCGTATTTACATGTACCGTCTTCGCCCTGATTACGAAATGAAAGCGCGTCCAATCTCTGATTATCCAGGCAAAAGCGAACAGGCAAAAGCCATTATGTTAATGATTCAAAACAATCTGGATTATGCTGTAGCACAACATCCTCATGAATTGATTACCTATGGTGGAAACGGAGCTGTTTTCAGCAACTGGGCACAATACCGCTTAACAATGAAATACTTGGCCGAAATGACTGACGAGCAAACCTTAGTCATGTATTCCGGCCATCCGATGGGATTATTCCCTTCACATAAAGACGCTCCACGCGTGGTTGTCACTAACGGAATGATGATTCCTAACTACTCCAAACCGGACGATTGGGAAAAATTCAATGCTTTAGGAGTAACTCAATATGGACAAATGACAGCCGGAAGTTACATGTATATTGGACCGCAAGGAATTGTGCATGGAACGACCATCACAGTATTGAACGGTTTCCGTAAAATCAAGAAAAATCCATCAGGCGGTTTGTTTGTGACTTCAGGTTTAGGGGGAATGAGCGGTGCTCAACCTAAAGCCGGAACCATTGCCGGCTGTGTTACCGTTTGTGCTGAAGTAAATCCGAAAATTACCAAAATCCGTCATGAGCAAGGTTGGATTCACGAAATTGTTGAAGATCTTGATCTTCTTGTGAGCAGAGTAAGAAAAGCATTGGAAAACAAAGAAATAGTTTCTATTGCTTATTTAGGTAACATCGTAGACGTTTGGGAGAAATTCGATCAGGAAAATTTACACATTGATTTAGGATCGGATCAGACTTCTTTACATAATCCTTGGGCTGGAGGCTACTATCCGGTTGACATCTCTTTTGAAGCATCCAATGAGATGATGGCTAATAATCCAGAACAATTCAAAGAAGAAGTCCAAAGAACACTAAGACGTCATGCAGCCGCAATCAACAAACACACAGCCAAAGGTACTTATTTCTTCGACTACGGAAATGCTTTCTTACTAGAAGCATCAAGAGCCGGAGCGGATGTAATGGCTGAAAATCCAACATTAGGCCGAGAATTCAAATACCCTTCCTACGTTCAGGATATTATGGGACCAATGTGCTTCGATTATGGTTTCGGACCATTTCGTTGGGTATGCACTTCCGGAAAACCGGAAGATTTAGCTAAAACCGATGCTATTGCTTGTGCTATTTTGGAAGAAATGAAAAAAAATTCTCCAGAAGAAATTCAACAACAAATGGCCGACAACATCCAATGGATCAAAGGCGCACAGGAAAACAAATTAGTGGTCGGATCTCAGGCTCGTATTTTATATGCCGATGCCGAAGGCCGAATGAAAATAGCCGAAGCTTTCAACAAAGCCATCGCTAAAAACGAAATCGGCCCAGTAGTTTTAGGTCGTGACCACCATGATGTGTCAGGTACAGATTCACCATACAGAGAAACTTCTAACATCTATGACGGCTCCCGTTTCACATCTGACATGGCTATTCATAATGTAATTGGCGACAGTTTCCGTGGCGCAACATGGGTTTCCATCCATAATGGAGGCGGTGTTGGCTGGGGAGAAGTAATCAATGGTGGTTTCGGAATGTTGCTTGATGGTACCGATGACGCCGACAGACGTTTGAAATCAATGCTATTTTGGGATGTCAACAATGGTATCTCCAGAAGAAGCTGGGCACGCAATGAAGGTGCCATTTTTGCAATAAAAAGAGCAATGGAGACGCAACCTTTATTAAAAGTAACCATCCCTAATATAGTAGACGAAAATTTATTATAATATTGAAATTCAGTTTTTTAATAAATTTCGGTATAGATTTTGTGCAAATTATTTAAACTAAAATTATTAAAAAATGAAACTATTCAAATTAATGTCATTTATCGGATTTTTCATTCTTTCTTCTTGCTGTTCAGTGAGAGTCAATGCCGATTATGACAAAAGCGCTAATTTTGGTCAGTACAAAACATATGCTTTTCACAAGAGTGGAATAGATAAAGCAGAAATCTCTGATTTGGATAAAAAAAGAATTCTGCGCGCTATTGACACTCAAATGGCAGCAAAAGGTTTTAGTAAAAGTGAAACTCCTGATTTATTGGTAAATATTTTCACCAAAGAAAGGGAGAAAGTGGATGTAAATAATTACTCTGCTGGTTGGGGTTACGGATGGGGCTACGGTTGGAACCCTTATTTATGGGGCGGCAGAACCTATGTTTCAACCTCAACAGAAGGAACATTATACATCGATTTAATTGATGCAAAAAACAAAGAATTGATTTGGCAAGGAATGGGAACCGGTTATCTAACACAAGATACCCATAAAAAAGACCAACGCACCAATGAATTTGTCACCCAAATTCTAGCACAATTCCCACCACAATCAAAATAAATAAAAAAGACTGCAAATGCAGTCTTTTTTATTACATAACTATACTAATTCATTAGCTTCTAACAAAAGTGGCTTATAACGTCTGTTCGCTTTACCTAACAACACTTTAGCGATTTGAGTAGATATTGCTCCATCAATAAGCATATCCAACCAATAGAATTCGCCAGCCGAATTAATTTCCAAAAAGTAATAATCATCTTCAGGAGTTACAATAATATCGGCAGCACCGTAATTCATTCCATACACATCCATCAATTGCAATAACTTTTCTTTTATATCCAAAGGCAACTCATAAGGAACCCAATCCTTTAAAAGCTTCACTCCTTCTCTTCTCCAGTCTAATTTTGCATTATCCAGTTTTTGAGAATCAATGGCGAATGCATATACTTCTTCACCAACTATAGTAATTCTCAATTCTAATTTCTTCTCTAATTTTTGCTGAAATTGCATTGGGCAGTATTGTAACGATTCAATACTCTCCAAATTATCTTCTTTTATTTCATTTGTAAAAACAACGTTTTCTATACCATCTTTATAAATTGCAAAAGAACTCTGCATTTTGGCAATAACACTATTATGACTTCTCACAAAGCGTTTTGCTTCTTCAGGACTATTAGTGATACAAGTTTCTGGCACTTTTAATCCCAATCCTGAAGCGATTTTCATTTGTTCTTCCTTACTATCCAATCTTCGGTACATACTGTATTTACCTAATTGAAAGCAATTCATACCTTCAAGCATTCCATTCAATGTCGTACGAACTTCTCCGTGGATACTGCTTAAAAACTCTCCTTCTACTAAACCATTCAGTCCGCTGCCTAAATTATGACTTCTTCTGTACCATAATGCTGCAATATCATGAATAGCAGTGCGTTCTCCTTCATAATCCAGATACATTTTCCATTCACCACCTTCGTAGCAAGTACTCAAACCATATTTCAAAGGATACTCATCCACATTAAAACGGATAGGCGTCCCATTGTTTTCTCTAATTTTTTGTGAAACTACCTCAACACTGTCATTATCACCAGTATGCGTAATTATTAATACTTTTTCCATAATTTATTTATTTGATAAACTAAATTTCAATTTTATTAACGTATTCTGGCTACCAGCTTTTCAGCTATTGTTTCCCCAATTGGGTAGCCTAAATCCCTTTGAATCATTCCCCATTCCCCTTGCGGGTTTACTTCAAGAAAAACGTATTCACCCTGACTGTCGCGAATCATATCGATTACTCCAAATTGCAATCCCATATTGTTCATCATTTGGGTTAACGAATCACAAACAGCATCCGGCAATATATATTCTTCCCATGTTGATTGAAGATCATTTGCTATTCTCCAATCTGTTTTACCGATTTCCGATTTAGTTGCATTAATTTTACCCGGAAAAAAAGTTCCGTCCACATAAGCAATACGCAACTCATATGATTTATCAATTGCTCTCTGAAAAATCATTGGGCAATATGGCAAGGTATCCAAACTTTCCAAATCTTCTTCCCGGATTAAAGTCGTAGGAAACATTGGTGTATTTCCAGACATGCTTCTTGATAAAGCACCGTGAAGTTTTGCAATCATTTGCTCATTACAAACCGTATAAAAAAACGATTTAACTTCTTCCTGATTATTGGTAAACAAACTCTCCGGAATTGTCAAACCGGCATTTCGAGCCTGATTGAGTTGATCAAATTTGTTTTCTCCAATTTTGTGATCAATATCCATAACATTCATCCAAGGAACATGGCTTATCGATTCAAAAAACAAATTTCTCATGGTAGTATACTCCTGCCTGTAAATTCCGTGAAACGAACTATCCAATTCCTCAGGAATGGCAACACCCCATAATTTTCTATACCACACAGCTTCCACATCCTCAGCTGTAAATTTTTCCCCATTGTAATTAACCTCAATTGTAGATTCCCCTGAGTTAATTTTATATTCAAAAGACAAACATTCAGAAAATCTATCTGAATTAAGTCTTATAACCTCTTTTCCTAGTTCTTTCAATCTTTTTACGACTATATCAATCGTATAAAAATCATCAGAATGACTAATACATAAAATCATACGCGATAAAAAATAAGAGCGACAACAAAGTTGCCACTCTCATTCTTCTAATTATTTATTAGATTTCAGTTCCTGACTCATCGCTGTCAGATGGGTATTTCATAGTCTCATAAACATCAGCAGATGGTTTAGTAGTACCTCCAGGTCCTTCTTCACCGTCTGATGGATATTTCATAGTTTGAACAGTATCTCTTAAGATTGAAGTGATAGCACCACCTTGAACTGCATTAGCTTCTTCTTTTGACATTTGGTTTTCTAAAAAGCTCGCGAAAAACGGCTTTTTTAATTCATTTTTTTTCATGTGTTTAAAATTTAATCTTTTAAAAAATTTGTTTACTTTGTCTGTCTATTTGCAAATATCGACAGAGCTAAATTAGGCCTATTTTTGACCTTAAAAAATCGAAAAAACACCCAAGGATAAATTTTCTTCCCTAAATTTATAAAAATAGGTATTCGTTTTAGACCTAAAAACGACAGCTTACCTCTTAAAAATCAGCAGTTTTTACTTACAAAATATCCAGATAAAAAACGTAAAAAAAATTCTGTTAAAAAAATCCAAAATTCAAGGTCGAAAATCATTTATTTTTACTATTTTATCTCGATACTTCACTTTAAAAAAACAGCTCAACTTCAAAATACGAATAGGATAAAATTGCAAAGACAATTCATTTTTCAACTGCTATCCCCTAGCCCTGATGGAAGCGGCATCCTTTTTTAGAGTAAATTGGAGCTTGCGGAAATGTTCTCTAAAAAAGATATAGCGAACAGCAGGAATAAGCTCCTAAGATTTCTTAACTTTGTAACCGACCACAACTTTTAATACAATGAATACAGAATACGAAAGCAACCCATTAATTGATAGATTACCAAAACATTTGAAGCAGTTTATTAAGCCTCAGGACTATGCCGATTATACTCCAATTAATCAAGCAGTGTGGCGCTATGTGATGCGAAAAAATGTAGATTATTTGGGCAAAGTGGCTCATGAATCTTATCTTGATGGTTTGCGTCAGACAGGAATTGACATCGAGAACATTCCCAACATGTATGGAATGAACCGAATTCTAAAAGAAATTGGTTGGGCAGCTGTTGCAGTTGATGGCTTTATTCCACCAAGTGCTTTTATGGAATTTCAGGCATATAACGTCTTAGTAATTGCCAGTGACATCCGTCAGTTAGAACATATTGAATATACTCCAGCACCCGATATTATTCACGAAGGAGCCGGACATGCTCCTATTATTGCCAATCCGGAGTATGCTGAATATTTACGTCGATTCGGAGAAATCGGATGCAAAGCCATCTCTTCGGCACGTGATTATGAAATGTATGAAGCCATTCGTTTACTTTCCATCTTGAAAGAAGCGGAAGACACGCCGGAAGCGGAAATTAAAAAAGCAGAAGAACATGTTGACTTCTTACAAAATAACATGGGTGAACTATCTGAAATGTCTAAAATAAGAAACCTACACTGGTGGACGGTTGAATACGGACTGATTGGCACTGTTGAAAACCCAAAAATATATGGTGCAGGATTACTTTCATCGATTGGTGAAAGCGCTTGGTGCATGACCGATAACGTAAAGAAAATTCCTTATGATATTTCGGCTGCTGACCAGAGTTTTGACATTACCAAACCACAACCACAGCTCTATGTAACACCAGATTTTGCACAATTAAGCCAAGTACTGGAAGAATATGCAAACACTATGGCATTACGAACCGGAGGATTATCAGGCATTAAAAAACTGATTTATTCCAAAGCATTAGGAACAATCGAATTAAGTACCGGATTACAAATTTCGGGAGTGTTTACCAATGTGATTGAGCATGACAACAAACCCGTTTATATTCAAACTACCGGAAAAACAGCTTTGTCCTACAGAGAAAAAGAATTAGTTAGCCATGGAACAGAATACCATGCAGAAGGTTTTGGCTCACCGGTTGGGAAACTGAAAGGAATCAATTTAACCATTGAAGACATGAGTCCGCGTGACTTAAAAGCGTATGATATTTACGAAGGAAAACACATTACTTTGGAATTCGAAGGAGACATTACCGTTTCTGGTGAGATTATCACCGGAACACGTAATATTCAAGGAAAAATTCTACTGATTAAATTTAAAAACTGCACGGTAACTCAAGGAGATACTGTTTTATTCAGTCCGGATTGGGGTATTTATGATATGGCTGTGGGTAAAGAAGTTATCTCGGCATTTTCAGGACCGGCAGATGTGAATAGTTTTGATATGATAAGCCATGTTCCGTCATCAAAAACAATCAAACAGAAAAAATCCAAAGAAAGAGAAGAGTTAGAGAATCTTTATAAAAACGTTAGAGATTTACGTGAAAACAGAACTGCCGAAATCACTTTAAAGGAAGCTTTTGCTGCAGTTTCTGCAAGTCACACTAACGACTGGTTGCTTTCTGTTGAAATTGCCGAAATTGCCTTCAGAGAGCATAATAATGATTTAGTAGACAAAGTGGCAAATCACTTAGAAAACGTCAAGCAAAGACGTCCGGAAGTAGCGCGTTTAATCACTAACGGATTAGAGCTTATTTTCGATAAGGTTTCTGCTTAATGTAACAAAAGTCACCAACTTACATATACAATGCTCATACTTTTGATAAAAAAAAAGTATGGGCATTTTAGATTTATTAGGTTTAGGAAATAAAACCACTATGATCAAAGATTATATTGAAAAAGGAGCTGTGATTATCGATGTGCGGACGGCATCTGAATATGTTTCCGGTCATATCAAAGGCTCTGAAAACATTCCTTTAGACACCATTTTAGACCATATTATCAAAATACAAAACCTCAACAAACCGGTAATTGTTTGCTGTCGAAGCGGTATGAGAAGCGGTCAGGCAACATCATTGTTGAAACAACATGGAATAGACATTATTAACGGTGGCGGCTGGGAAGAATTAAACAGTAAACTATGATTTGAACTGTTTTTCTGAAGTCACTTCCTCACCTTTGTATTCCACTTTCCATCCTACAGAATGGGTAACCAAAAGTATTTTGGACAACTCGCTAATGAGTCGGTTTTGAGCATTCGTTTTTAACGTTGACTTTTCAATTTTTTTCGCCAAATCAAATTTTACTTTTTTGGTAATATTATTGAAATCCTCACTGGTAAATTCATTGAACTTACTTTGCTCAATATTATAATACTGAATATTCGGGCTGATTTTGATCTCTTCTTTCGGGATGCTCAAAATGACGATTGTTTTATCTTTTTCGTCAATTTTGTATTGCATTTGACGCAAATCATACGCCACTGTCACATCTGAATTGACCACCACCAACGCTTTTTTATCAAAAGACAAAAAACCTCCAAAATATTTATCCTGATCTCTGAAAGTCAGCACTTGCGAATAATGCCCTTCGGTTACAACAAGCTTACCAACACTTTTTATTTGCTCCTGAATTAAATTCGAATTGTATTCAGTTATACTGTCATCTTCATCGGAAATAAAATATTTAACCGTAAAAAAAGCTAAAACAGCAATGAGTAAGGCGTAAAATAATTTCTTATACAGATTTATCATAAGTTAGCTTTTAAAACTTCATAAAAGGATAATCAGTAGCTAATGTATTGATTTTTTGATTCAGATTTTGTAAAAACTTCTGATGATTTGCACTATCCGGATTGAAAGATCTGTGCTGCAGTGCTTTTTGAACATCATTCACTTGCTGCATAACCGGAAATTCTTTTTCATCAACATAATGTTCATAAAAGCGAGACCAGATATAATCAATTGCTATTGCATTCGGATGCAGCATATCTTCTGCATAAAACCGATAATCTCGAAGCTCGTCGATCATGATTTCATAACTTGGAAAGTAATTGCATTTTGACGTCTCTAAATTCCGGAACGGAGCTATCACTTTATGAATTGCAGTTATTAAATGTGCTTTGCTTAGATTGTTCTCGATGAAACCATCTTTGCTATGTCTGACAGGTGAAACTGTAAATACAAAATTTGCATTGGAATTGACTGATGTAATTAAACCAATCAGATTTTGCAGACTTTGTTCGATAGTCTCAACAGAAAGTAATTCTTTAGTAAAATGCTTTTGCATCACTTTATGGCAATTAGCTACAATCTGTTGTGATTCCATATTTCGGTAAACCCAAGCTGTACCAAGTGTAATAATAAAATGTGTTGCTTGTTGGATTTGTTGATTTGTGGAATCAATTAACTGATTGAGATGATTCAGAAATGCTACTTTATCAAAATTTGAAAGTTCTGAATGCACATCGAAACAATGCCAAGTCTCGTTATGGTAAAAAATATCCTTATCTGTGAAATACGCTTTCTTAACGCTTCTTCGGATGAGTTTTTCCAAAGAAACCGAATTAAAAATAATACCAAAGGGATTGACTTCCGATTTAAATTTAAAATACTCGAATTTCGATCCCATATTTTCTGCAAAACACGATCCCAAGGATAAAATCTCAGATTGGTAATTGATAGAAAAATCGGCTTTAGCAATTGGTATTTGCGTTCTGAATTGCATCTCTGTTTATAATTTTATCAAAAATACGAAATATTAGTCTGACAAATTTAACGATTTCTTCACTCTTTTATTCCCTACTTTTGTTGTCCTAAACATGCTAAAATTTACTTTCTAAAAAATGAAACTACTATACAGTTATCTCAAAAAACACAAAGCTTTATTATTTTTCGCCTTACTGATGGCAGCCATCAACATCTGTTTTAGTTTAAGTGATTCAATTATTACGGGTAAATTAATGCAGGATTGCGGTGTAGGCATCGCTAAATACAAAGGACAAGAGCTTGAATTCATCAAAGCACTGTCTTTCTGGCTTGGGCTTTCTCTAGGTGCAGCAATGATATCAAGAATTACCAAAAATTTTCAGGATTACTTTACCAATATCGTTATTCAACGTACCGGTGCAGAAATGTATACCGACGGAATCAAAAAATCCTTAGACTTACCTTATGAAGATTTTGAAGACCAGCGTAGTGGCGAAACCTTGAGCAAATTGCAGAAGGTACGTACTGATTCAGAGAAATTGATCACGCTTTCGATATCGCTTATTTTTCAAACCATCATCGGTTTTATTTTTGTACTTGTTTATATCTCCAGAATAGACTATCGTATTGCTTTCATATTTGTATTGACAG
>DATEDY010000256.1:0-9445 GCA_035281405.1 Flavobacterium sp. | reverse complement strand
AGTTGCTAAACCCAAAATTGAAATCTCCGGATATATAGATACCTATTATTCGTATGATTTCAGTGAACCGCAAACCAAAGTTAAATTACCGTTTTTATATAGTTACAACCGTCAGAATGAATTCAATATCAACATGGCTTTGTTGAGAGCTTCGGTAAGTTATGAGAATGTATATGCTAAACTTTCGGTACATGCCGGTACCTATGTGGATGAAAATTATGCGAATGAAGATTTGAAATTGTTGAATGAGGCGTATATCGGAGTATATCTGAATAAGTCACAAAAAACATCTTTGGAAGCGGGTATTTTACCAAGTTACATCGGATTTGAAACAGCAATTTCACACTCCAATTTAACAGCTACACGTTCAATTTCAGCGGAAGCTTCTCCTTATTTCATGACAGGAGCAAAGTTAAACCATCAGTTTAGCAGTAAGTTTTCTGGAGCATTTTTCCTAACCAATGGTTGGCAACGAATCAACAAAGCGGATAAAAAACTGGCACCGGCTTTCGGAACGCAATTGGTATATAAAGCGAATGAAGGATCAACATTAAACTGGAGTACTTTTGCAGGTAAAGAGGCATACGGTGATGTTTTCGGAATGCGTTACTTCAGTAATTTGTACTGGGACAAAGCTTGGAGCAAAAAGTGGAGAACTATCTTAGGATTTGACTTCGGTGCTCAGGATATTGCTGCAGAAGATGATGAATACAAAACATGGTGGACACCAACGTTAATTACGCAGTATACCATTTCAGATAAATGGCAAATGGCTTATCGAATTGAATACTTCCAGGATAAAGATAATGTTATGGTGGCAACGGATTTGCCTTTCGAGACTTTAGGAAATTCATTGAACTTTGATTTCCTTCCGAATTCCAAATTAAAAATCAGAACCGAAGGGAAATGGTATCGTGCAACGGAATCGCTGTTTGACTTAGGTACCAAAAAAGATAACTTTTCGGTTACTACAACCATGAGTTTTGAGTTCTAATTTAGAGGAAGACACTTTATACAGTTAGATAGTAATAAAAGGCATCAAAGGAGCAAAACAAGCTGCTTTGGTGCCTTTCTTCTTTATTGTAATTGATGAATTACTCATTTAGAAATGTGAACTAGTTTCTTTGTAACGTGAACTAGTTATTTAGTTTGGTGAACTAGTTTCTTTGTAACGTGAACTAGTTACTTAGTTTGGTGAACTAGTTTCTTTGTAACGTGAACTAGTTACTTAGTTTGGTGAACTAGTTTCTTTATAACGTGAACTAGTTACTAAGTAAGGAGAACTACTAATCGAGTTAGGAGTTTACAATTTTCAATTATCAGAATCTTGATTTGAACTGATTGAGGAAATAAACTGATGTTTGATTTTGTTAATCATAAAAACATCTGTCACAGCAGCCATTCGGACACCCAAAGTATAGTAAAACAAGTCACTCCAAAGAAAACCTTCACCCAATGCATAATGGCCAATTACCGTTTTCCGGATGCTAACCAGCCAACTGAAATCCAGTGTTTGCTGTAATTCGATAGCAAAGCAGAGTAGGAGTGCGATAAAGAAAACCGAAGAAGACTTCTTATTCGGCAAAAGAAAACGTACGATGAAATACATCATGACAGCATACAAAACATCGCCTACAAATAAAGGAATGCTACTGAATTCACGCGATGCAATACCTAGTAAAACAATGAATAGGATACTACAGAAGTATGTAAAACGGGTTTTTGACATTAACAATCGGCCATATTCACGGCTATTGCAAGTCCGCCTTCCGAGGTTTCTTTGTATTTATTGTTCATGTCTTTGGCAGTTTGCCACATGGTATTGACTACTTTGTCGAGAGGAACTTTTGCGTTTTTCGGATCAGTTTCCAAAGCCAATTCAGCAGCGTTGATTGCCTTAATTGCTCCCATAGTGTTTCTTTCAATACATGGTATTTGCACTAAACCACCGATTGGGTCACAGGTTAATCCTAAATGATGTTCCATAGCAATCTCGGCAGCCATTAAAACTTGTTCCGGAGTTCCGCCCATTACTTCACAAAGTGCAGCTGCAGCCATTGCAGAGGATACACCAATTTCAGCTTGGCATCCGCCCATCGCAGCAGAAATAGTTGCTCCTTTTTTGAAGATACTTCCTATCTCTCCGGCAACCATTAAGAATTGCTTGATTTGGTTTTCATCGGCATCATGGTTTTCAATTACCATATAATACATTAAAACGGCAGGAATTACACCCGCACTTCCGTTGGTTGGTGCAGTTACCACACGTCCTAAAGAAGCATTTACTTCGTTGACCGCTAAGGCAAAACAGCTTACCCATTTTAAGATTTGTCGGAATTTCACTTCGGTTTTACGAATGGTTTCCAGCCACTCCTGAGGTGAATTATAATTGGCCAAACCGATTAAATTTTGGTGCATGTCAAAAGCTCGACGACGCACATTCAATCCGCCGGGCAGAATTCCTTCGCTATGACAGCCAATGAACATACATTCCAGCATGGTATTCCAAACTCTCAGTAACTCGTTATGAATTTCTTCTTCCGAACGCATGGACTTTTCGTTGTCATAGACTATTTCCGAGATTTTCCGGTTTTGCTGCTGACAGTATTCCAATAGTTCCGAGGCTAAATTAATAGGGTAAGGGAAAGCACATTTAATTTCTGATTTGGCAGAGGTTGCTTCTTCTTTCACTACAAATCCGCCACCTATGGAATAAAATGTTGATTCGAAGGAACCTTTATCGTGATAAGCAGTGAATGTTAATCCGTTAGCATGAAACGGAAGGAAGTTTTTATTGAAAACAATGTCTTTTTCTATTTCAAAATCAATAAGTAATTGATTGTTGAGGTTGAGTTTATGATTGGTTTTGATGCTTTTGATAATACCATCAATGTCCTGAACAGGAATGTATTCAGGATCCTGGCCACTTAGTCCAAGCATTACGGCAAAATCGGTAGCGTGTCCCACACCGGTTAACGATAGTGAACCATATAAATCCACTTTTACACGGGTGGTTTGCTCTAAGATGTTTTCGTTTTTGAGTTCGGCTAAAAATCGTTCGGCGGCACGCCACGGCCCTAATGTATGCGAGCTTGAGGGGCCAACACCAATTTTTAACATATCAAATACTGAAATACACTCTTCCATAAACTACATCGATTTAGTTTTACAAAGATAATTGCTATTTGGTAACAAAAAAGGCTTAATTTTTTAAATAAGTAGTAAGAAAACGAATGCTTGATTGGTTTTTTGATACTACTGCATTTGAGAGTAGGCAATCAAAGCAATGGAAACCAACGAAAAAGCGATACCAACATAGTTGAGTTTGGTTAGTTTTTCCTTGAAATAAAAAACACCTATTAAACTTCCTAATACGATGACACCCATATTCATCCCAATGAATACTGTAGAGGGATTAGAGGATAAAGCCTGATGTGCTTTGATATAAAAGGAGATGTTTCCAAAATTGAGTAAGCCTACAAACATACCCCAATACATATTAGTGATTGAAAAAGTTTCTTTTTGGGTTATCACAGTATAGGCAGCAATGGAACCGGCGATGAGAAAAGCACCTATGAAAACCAAAAGCAATAGTGATGTAAATGGTAATTCGCCAATGGTGGCTACTTTTTTAAATAAGATATCAATAATCCCGAATCCAAATAAAACCAGTACCAAGTAATACATTTTACGACTGTCTGCTTCTGCTTTTTGCTTTTTATAAAAGGTAAAGAAAATAGCAATGAACGCGATGGTTAGCCCGAGTATTTTGTAGGAGTTAAAAACTTCTTTGGCAATGAATAAAGAAAAACAAATAGATATAAATAATGATAAACGCTGGGCAATATCTGTTTTTACAATTCCCGAATATTTGATGGCTTTGGCCTGAAATACAAAAATAACAGGTAGTAAAATCATTAGACTTCCAAGAACCCAAGTGGTTTGCATTCCAAAATTAGTAGTGAGTTTGGGTTGGTAAACAAGTATAAGTGAGAGCAATGCAAAGATGTAATTCCATGCAATGATCTGGTAGATGCTCAGATTTTTTTTTCTGGCGATTTTAAAAAGTACGCCAACAAAAACACTACAAATAATACTTATAAGAATATACTGCATTTCTAAATTTTATTCAAATATAAGAATCAATACAGAAAGTGCAATTTATAATGTTTTGTTTCGTTTTATATAATACAACGTAAAAACCTGTAGGATTAATTATAAAATTTGGTTGGAAGTGATTATTATTGTAAATTCATAAAAATTAATGGGTTATAGCGTGAAGTTTACAATTAAAGCAAATGTTAGTTTTAATTTGTACGTGACATTAAAGTTATTGTCATGTTGCTTTGTTGCTATACTTTTATTTTACACTTCACCAACTTTCGCTTCTCAGAATCAAACAGCTATAGATCCTGCTGTTTTAAAAGAGTTTGAAAAAGCTAAAAAACTACTGAGTCAAAATGACTATGAGCATTATCAGCAAGGTTCTCATTTAATTAATGAGTTGGAAAAAAAGCTGATTAAAAGCAATAACTATGACCAATTACTCTATCTGTATCTTGAAATTTCGTATTTCTATGTGTCCACTTTTGATTATGCTACCAGTAAAAAGATTTTAGATAAAGTAGAAAGGATATTACAGAAACATAATAACAATTGTATTCGTGGTGAATATTATGAGCACTTGGCAGTATTTTACAATTCGCAAGGGAATGAAGCCTTAGACGAAAAATACACACTGCTCGCGGAACAGTTTTTAAAGAAGTATGCGCCATTAGAAAAGCAGGTGGATATGTATTACAATCTGACTTTGTTGTATTTGAAGAAAGAAGATTGGAAAAGAACTTTGGAAAATTCACTGAAGTATCTTGAAATCAATGAGATAACCAAGGGTGATCCTGACCAACCTGAAACTAACTTGTTTATTGCAGAAAGTTATTACCATCTGGGAAAAACCAATGAAGCTTTAAAGTATTTGGCAATTGTCCAAAAATCGAACATTTTTCAACATCATGATGAGGATTACTTGTTGCAGTCCCGTTATTATATGATTTTAGGTAAGATTAATGAAAAGCTGAACAACTATAAAGAAGCTACTAAAAATTTCAAAGCTGCCAATGATTTTTTAAAAAAACGACTTATTTACAGAGTGGTTAAAATGAATCTTTCCTTGAATCAACAAAGAGAATTGGAGATTAAAAATATTGAATTCCAGTCCATTATTAAACAAAATATACTTAAAAGTGAAAACGTTAAATACAAAAACTACTTATTGATTATTTGTTTAGTAGCGATTATTATTTTGATTGTTTTATTGTATTTCCAATATCGGAATGCCAAGTTTAAGAGTTCCATCAATGATTTACTGAGCGAGAAGAACAACATGCTTCATAATGCCAATGCCGAGCTGGAAACTGCGTTGAACATCAAAAAGAAATTACTGGATACCATATCACATGAGTTGCGCACACCAATTTACACTTTAAATGGGTTATTGCACTTAATGGAAGAAGACCAAAGCAATTATGAAACTAATATTGAACAGTTACAGGCTTCGGTTCAAAATCTGTACAGTTTGTCTGGAAACATCATTGAAATTAATGTGATTGACAGTCTGGAAAAGGATTATGTGCCTAAAAAAGATGTAGTGGTATTGAACGATTTGCTGGTTAAAATTTTGACAATAGTAGAGAAGAACAGAAAAAACAACAATGTAGGTTCTTTAATTTTAGATGGCAGAATTCCGAATAAGCTAATATTCGATGAAGCTAAACTATATCAGGTTTTATTTAGTTTGATTGATAATGCGTTCAAGTTTTCTAAGAATGGAACAATTGAAATTGAAACGAGAAAAATCAATGAAAGCAACGAAAGTATAACGGTTCAGTTCACGGTTAAAGATACCGGAATAGGAATCAAAGAAGATATCAAAGAGAAAATCTATGATTTGTTTTTCCAAGGTTCAGATAAAATCAATTATGAGTACGGAGGTACTGGTTTAGGATTGACTTTGGTGAAGAAAACACTGGCGCTGTTTAATAAAACGATATCGATTGATTCTGAACCGGATAAAGGTACAACTATTACCTTTTCACTGGATTTTGAAGTGCATAAGGAAACTGCTGTAAAAGTACCTGTACAAACTAAAGATGTCAAAGATCCTTCTGCAATTCGAATCCTGTTAGTGGAAGACAATAAAACTAACCAACTTATTACTCAAAAAATCATTGCCAAAAAAGGCTATTCTTGTGATGTTGCCAATGATGGAGCAGAAGCCTGTAAAATGGTTGAAGCAAATGATTATGACGTCATTTTGATGGACATCATGATGCCTATCATGGATGGATTCGAAGCTTCAGATTATATTTCGAAGCTGAAACCGAATATCCCAATAGTTGCATTAACCGCCATTTCTGAAGAAGTCAACCGGGAATTGTTTTCGGCTTCTAAAATCAGAAAAGTACTGGGTAAACCTGTCGATGTACAGGAATTGTATGAAACGATACTTCTTTATATAAGTGAATAGCAACTAGAGACGCAACGTGTTTTTTATTGACTTCCAAAATTTTCCGCATTAAAATTTTGTGATTTATTACAGTTTAACCATCTGATTGTAAAGTGTTTTTCTTTATTTTAAATAGGAAAACTCCTCCTGATTTGTTGTTTTGATGAACGTAAATTTGATAGTAATTAATGCGGTAGCCGAAAAGCATATGAGTAGGCATCATCTAAAACAAATTATTATGGGAACTTTATTTTTTGCAGCAATGGGTTGGTGTGGGACCAAATACCCAGGTTGGTGGCGTGGTCCAAAAAAACCGGATCCGGAACCATGGTGGAAATTTGCAATTTTATCTGCAATCGGGATTGCGACTGGATTGATTAGTGGATTGGCATTTAGTAATGCAATTGCTGATCAGACCATATTTGCAGGTCAAGGTATGATTGCTTCCGGATTAGTGGCTTTTGGAGCTTCTAATATTGTTACAGGCTTTGCATCCGCTTTTTTAGAAAGTAAAGAAGTTAGATGATAAAAAAAATCCTTTCAAATTAATGAAAGGATTTTTTAATTGTATTATTATTTTGACGATTTGTCTTCAATCCATTTTCTGGCATTGACAAAAGCTTCGTGCCATGGTGTTACCTCGTCTTTGTGTCCGTTATCAGGATAATGCGCCCAGTTCCAAGGGAAAGTCGAACGCTCAATGTGCGGCATAGTTACTAAGTGACGACCTGTTTTGTCACAAAGCATTGCCGTGTTGAAGGCCGAACCGTTTGGATTAGCCGGGTAGCTTTCGTAACCGTATTTACCTACAATGTCATATTGGTCTTCTGAATACGGTAAGTTGAATTTACCTTCTCCGTGAGAAACCCAAACTCCTAATGTTGCTCCTTCTAAAGAAGAAAGCATCACCGAATTGTTTTTCTGAACCGTTACCGATGTGAAAATACTTTCGTGTTTATGACTTTCGTTATGCAGCATTTTTCCGTGTACTTCATGTTCTGGATTGATTAATTCCAATTCCATGAACAATTGACAACCGTTACAAATTCCAACAGAAAGTGTGTCTTCTCTTTTGAAGAAGTTTTTCAAGGCGGTGTTGGCTTTTTCATTGTATAAAAAGGCTCCGGCCCAACCTTTGGCAGAACCTAAAACATCTGAATTAGAGAATCCTCCAACGGCACCAATAAATTGAATGTCTTCTAAGGTTTCACGACCTGAAATCAAATCGGTCATGTGTACGTCTTTAACATCAAATCCAGCCAAGAACATTGAATTTGCCATTTCACGTTCCGAGTTACTTCCTTTTTCACGAATGATGGCCGCTTTCGGTCTTGGTTTTGATTGGTCGATAACTGGCGCTTTTCCGTCAAAATGTGAAGGGAATGTATACGTTAAAGGTTGGTTTTTGTAATTGTTATAACGTTCTAAAGCTGTTCCGTTTTTAGATTGTTTGGAATCTAAAAGGAAAGAGGTTTTAAACCAAGTATCTCTTAATTGAGCTACATCAAAATTAAAAGTATCTCCGAAATTGCTGATAGTAACTGTGTTTCCTTCAACTACTTCTCCAATTTTGAATACTTTTACATTTCTTTTTGCAAATGCTAAATCTAAATATTCCGGAGTTTCATTCGATTGGAATACAATCCCGATATTTTCATTGAACAATGCTTTTACAGTATCTTCTTCTCCTAAAATACTCAAGTCAAAGCGAGCACCAAGATTCACATCTGCAAAACACATTTCTAATAAAGTAGTGATTAAACCACCACTTCCAATATCATGTCCTGCTTTGATTTTTCTTTCTTTGATTAAATTCTGAACAGCATTGAATGCTTTTCTGAAGAATACCGAATCTTTGATTGTTGGAACTTCTGCACCCACTTTATTTAAAATCTGTGCGAATGAACTTCCTCCTAGTTTGAACGTATCCTGAGATAAGTTGATATAGTAAATGTGACCACCGTTTCTTTGTAAAACAGGTTCTACTACTTTGGTGATATTCGAACAATTTCCTGCTGCAGAAATAATAACCGTTCCCGGTGCAATTACTTCATCATTAGGATATTTTTGTTTCATGGAAAGCGAGTCTTTTCCTGTTGGAATGTTAATGCCTAATTCAATGGCAAAATCAGAACAACCTTTAACCGCTTCGTATAATCTGGCGTCTTCACCTTCATTTTTACAAGCCCACATCCAGTTAGCAGAAAGGGAAACCGATTGCAATCCGTCTTTTAACGGAGCCCAAACAAGGTTGGATAATGCTTCTGCAATGGCAGTTCTTGAACCGGCAACCGGATCAACCAATGCAGAAACAGGGGAATGTCCAATCGAAGTGGCAATTCCTTCTTTTCCTTTGAAATCCAACGCCATTACACCCACATTATTCAGTGGTAATTGTAATGGTCCTGCACATTGTTGTTTGGCTACACGTCCGCCCACACAACGGTCTACTTTGTTGGTCAACCAGTCTTTACAAGCTACTGCTTCTAATTGTAGAACTTGGTTTAAGTAGGTCGGGATGTTTTCAGTAGTATAGGTTAAATCAGTATAATTAGCAGTTACTGATTTGTCTGTCATAATGGTTTTTGGTGAACTTCCGAAGAAATCTTCCAATGCATAATCCATCGGTTTAGCTCCAGTTGTTTTGGATTCGAATGTAAAACGATGATCCGAAGTTACATCACCCACCTGATACATTGGCGAACGCTCTCTGTCGGCAATCTTCTGAAGGATGTCAATATTTTCTTCACCAATAACTAATCCCATTCTTTCCTGAGATTCGTTACCGATAATTTCTTTAGCAGATAGGGTAGGATCGCCTACAGGCAATTTGTCTAAATCGATTAATCCTCCGGTATCTTCTACCAATTCAGAAAGACAGTTCAAATGTCCTCCAGCGCCGTGATCGTGAATGGAAACAATTGGGTTATTGTCACTTTC
>DATEDY010000255.1:0-5700 GCA_035281405.1 Flavobacterium sp. | reverse complement strand
GCAGTATATGGAAAAAATGATGCTTTCTATGAAGCGAAAGGAAGTTACAGCTTGTTTCATACCTGTAACACATGGACAAATAATGCTTTGAAATCAGCTAATCAAAAGGCAGCATTATGGACGGCAACAGACAAGGGAATTTTGAGCCATTATGTAAAGTAATTGTCTACAAAAAGAATTGTTTACACGACTTTTTTAGCAACTACAACATATGTATCATAAGCATATGTTTTTCTGTCAATGCATTCTATAATTTCAAAACCTTTTATTTTTAAATGTAATTCGATTTCTTCTTTTGTGAAAACCCTTACTATAGAACTGTCTCTTTGAATGAATTTTTTGTCATTATCGGATGCTACAAAATAATCTGCTTCCCATTTCAGTAAAAAATTATCTAATTCTGTTGGATACCAGTTACCAATTCGACTGTATGTCTTTCCGTTTACGACCGCTTTATGTTCAATATCTTTATTATCAAGTATAAATGGGATGTATCTGGAAGCGTCTATGAAGTCAAAAATCAGGTATCTTTTGCCATCTAAATTATTAGAAATGGCTGTTAAGGCATCATGAAAATCTTTATTGGTTATTATATAACTCGTAGTTCTGCCGGTTATAATGGTTGCATTAGCCTTTTTTTTAAGCTTAAAATCCCGCATATCTCCGTGTAATAAATGAAGATTTGGATACTTATTCTTGGCAATAGTCAGCATATCTTGACTGTAATCAATTCCTGTATAAACAAAATTATCTTCCGAAAATCGATAGGCTAAATTGCCTGTGCCGGCACCAATTTCAATTACCGAATTGCAATTGTATCTATCTAATATATTTTTGTAAAACGCATACTCTTCATCATAATTTACGAAAGTCTGATACATAGCTTCGTAAATGCTTGCCATTTCTCCTTCATATAATGTTGCCATAACGTAATAATTGAAAAAGGCTGGTAATTATTACCAGCCTTTTTGATTTATAATTAGAATTTATAGTTTAATGATAAGTTAAACATTGTTCCTAATTGGCTAAAATGATAACCATCATAAGTCATTTGTGAATAACGTTGGTTGAATGTTATTAAATTAGATTGTGTTTTTACTTGCGCCGGATCGCTTAAAATGGCACGTCCAGCACCATTTAATGCTACAAATTCCCATTCTGGAAGTACGTTAAATACGTTATTTGTATTGAAAGCGATTGTGATTTTTTCATTTAGGTTAAAATTCACTCCTAAATCAGTTACAACTTTAGGTTTAAACTCAGTCTCTAAGTTACTATCCAATCCTGCTTGTTGGAAAGTCGTTTTTCCAAACAAAGTATTGTTCAATGAGAATCCAAATTTACCGATGTCATAATTTGTTCCCAAAATCCATTTGGTTTTAGGACGAGATGTGAATAGTAATCTTTCCTGAGTATTGTCTATAATTGGAGCTGTGGTTCCAGCACTGTCATCAATTAGAAATTCTCTTACGTTGTTTCTTTTTTCGTTTTGAAACGTGTAATTTCCTGATAAGTTAAAATCTAGTTTTCCTTTTCCAATCTCAATGTTTTTATAGTTTAAAACAACATCTAAACCAGATGTTCTAGTATCTAATGCATTGGTGAAAAAAGAAAGAGTACCTAAGTTCTTACCGTCTCTCGTAACATCTGTCATTTCATCACTTAAAACAATTCTATCGTCTACTGTGATGTTGTAGTAGTCAACAGTTGCGCTGAAGTTGTTTGAAGGTTTTACACCTAATCCTATAGTGATGTTTGTAGATTTTTCAGCCTTTAGTTTGTCAATTCCTAATTGTCTGGCTTGAGGAGAAACGTTGTTAATTAAACCACTTACTTGAATACCTTGACCTGGTACAAAGCTATACTGTGATTTTTGTGTATAGATTTGGTGTAATGAAGGCGCTCTGAATCCTGTAGATAATGAACCTCTAAATGTGAATTTATCATCCATAAATTTATAACGTGAACTCAATTTCCAAACAGCTGTGCTACCAAAATCGCTATAATTTTCAGCACGGAAAGTTCCACTTAATTGAAAATCTTTAGTAGGATCAAAATCAACAGCAATATAACCACCTAAATTATATCTGTTCCATTTCCCTGAGTTTTCAGGTCTGTTTCCTGCAAATGAATCGGCACCAACACCATCCCATGATGCTTTGTCTCCTTCAATAACGGTAAAGTTTTCAGTTCTGAACTCAGTACCAAAACCGATATTCCATTTGTCATTTAAAGCTCTATTGATATCAATATTTCCAACAATATGGTTGAATGAAGTACCTCCTGGTTTGAATGAAATCGGACTATTTTCCAAATATACATTTTCACCATTAGCATCTTGAATATCAGAACGGTTAAAGGAGTTGTTTACCGTGTATTCTTGTCTGTTACCTCCAAAAGTTATACTGGCATCGGTATTCCATCCGTTAACATTAGATTTTACGCCAAGAGTTGCGTTATAATCATTTAAATCGCCTTCAAAAGTTGGTACATATCCATCGTATCCACTAGGTGTGTTAGCTGGGAAAAAGTCACTTAAAAATGGATAATCTGCTAAAGTTCTCCAATATGGGGTTCTGTAATTTGCAAATGAATTTACCTTTTTATTTACATAAGCTGCATTGTAGTAGAACTTTGAAGCTTCTGATAATCTATTTCCTCCATTTAGCTCAAATTTTGCCGCTGAAGTCTCCGGTGAACCGTTAATGTTACCTGCATCTGAGCGTCTTGATAAAAATTCCTGAACATCTGCTAATGCAGCTCCAAAATCATTAGCTTCTCCTTGTGCATCAACCCTTCCTGGTCTGTTCGCTAATTTTACTCTTGAAAAATCTAAAGTATAATTTAAGAAACCTGACTCGTTAAAAGTGGTTGTTCCATTGTTAATGCTTATTCCAAGCATTTCTCCATCACCTTCACCTGTTACACCTGTTCTTAGTGTTGCAGATCCCGATTTAGACGAATTTTTTAAGATAATGTTCATTACTCCGGCAATAGCATCAGAACCATACTGCGCAGAAGCCCCATCTCTTAAAATTTCAACTCTTTCAATCGCATCTTGTGGAATTGCAGAAATATCAGCACCTGTTTCACCTCTTCCCGGAGAAGTTTGTGTATACAATAATGAACTCATGTTCTTACGCTTTCCATTAATCAAAATCAACGTACGACTTGGTCCCATGTTTCTTATTTCGTAAGGGTCCAAAAGTGAAGTAGCATCATTAACAGGTGTTTGAACCGTGTTGAATGATGGAATACGATACTGTAAAGCCTTGTCGAAAGTTGCCTGTCCGGTTGATGTTAAATCTTTAGTTGAAAGTAAATCGATTGGTAAAGCACTTGTAGTATTACTTCTTGGTTGTGTACGTGACCCAACAATAGCAACTTCTTCCAATTCTTTATTATCTTCTTCTAAAATTACGTCCAGTTCCTGATTGTCTGTTCCAATAACAACTTCTTTGGTAACAGACTTAAACCCCATAAAGTTAAAAGTGATTTTGTGAGTCCCTTGTGGAAGATTTAAAGAGTATACCCCGCTAAAATCGGTTGTAGTGTTAGCGTTGTTACTCGATACTACGTTTACTCCAGGTATCCCATTTCCTGAACTATCTTTTACATTTCCTTTTAAATTGGCTTGCGCAAAACCAATTGTAGCAGAAAGCAAAAAGATAAAAAGCAATAAATTTTTGTTCATAATTGTTTAAGTTTAGTTTTAAAGTATTCAAATATCTAAAAAAAATGTTAAAAACGAATAAAAACATACTTTTTTTAATATTAAATTATTTACAAAAAAATAATTAAGGTGCTTATTTCTTTGTCGATAACTTTATGAGGTAGCTATTTTATATTTTTTGGATTTACTATATATTAGCACAAAATCGATATTTTCAAAATGCTAGAGCAAAATCAATATACCGAAGACAATATCCGTTCTCTCGACTGGAAAGAGCATATCCGTATGCGTCCCGGGATGTACATCGGAAAGTTAGGGGATGGGTCATCACCCGATGATGGTATTTATATTTTATTGAAGGAAGTTCTCGATAACTGTATCGACGAATTCGTAATGGGTGCCGGGAAAACAATCGAAGTTACCGTAAAAGACAAAATGGTAACTGTTCGTGATTATGGCCGTGGTATTCCTCTGGGAAAAGTGGTAGACGTAGTTTCCAAAATGAATACCGGAGGTAAGTACGATTCCAAAGCCTTCAAAAAATCGGTAGGTTTGAATGGAGTTGGTACCAAAGCCGTAAATGCACTTTCAACTTATTTTCGAGTGGAATCTGTTCGTGATAACCAGCAAAAGGCTGCCGAATTCTCTGCCGGGAATCTGACTTTGGAAGAAGATGTTCAGGAAACTACAAAACGTAAAGGAACTAAAGTTTCTTTCGTAGCTGATGAAGCCATTTTCAAGCACTACAAGTACCGTAATGAGTACATTGTAAAAATGTTAAAAAATTACTGTTACCTGAATACAGGACTGACAATAATTTACAACGGTGAAAAATTTTATTCAGATAATGGACTAAAGGATTTGTTGGAAGAAACCATTTCGGAAGAAGATATGGTGTATCCAATTATCCATCTTTTGGGTGATGACATCGAAATTGCGATGACCCATAGTAAAACACAATATTCGGAAGAGTATTACTCGTTTGTGAATGGTCAGAATACGACTCAGGGAGGTACACACTTAGGCGCTTTTCGTGAAGCTATCGTACGAACAATAAAAGAGTTTTACAACAAACCATTTGAAGCTTCGGATATTCGTAAATCGATTGTTTCAGCAATTTCAGTAAAAGTAGAAGAACCGGTTTTCGAATCGCAGACAAAAACAAAATTGGGTTCTACCGAAATGGGACCTAATGCACCGTCTGTACGTACTTTCATCAATGATTTTATCAAAACCAAATTAGACAACTTCTTACATAAAAATCCTGAAGTTGCCGATTTACTATTACGCAAAATCCTTCAGGCGGAAAGAGAACGTAAAGAATTGTCTGGTATTCGTAAATTGGCAAAAGAAAGAGCTAAAAAAGCGAGTTTACATAACAAGAAATTAAGAGATTGCCGTGTGCATTTAACCGATGCCAAAAACCCGAGAAGTTTGGAAAGTACGCTTTTCATTACCGAGGGAGATTCAGCATCAGGATCGATTACTAAATCCCGCGATGTGAACACACAGGCGGTATTCAGTTTGCGTGGTAAGCCTTTGAATTCGTATGGAATGACAAAGAAAATTGTATACGAAAATGAAGAGTTTAACTTGTTGCAGGCGGCTTTGGATATCGAAGAAAGCATGGAAGATTTGCGTTACAACAACATTGTAATTGCTACCGATGCCGATGTTGATGGTATGCACATCCGTTTATTGTTGATTACATTTTTTCTGCAATTTTTCCCGGAATTAATTAAAGAAGGCCATTTGTATATTTTACAAACACCATTATTCCGTGTACGTAATAAAAAAGAAACGATTTATTGTTACAGTGATGACGAACGTAAATTTGCCATCGATAAATTGAAACCAAAACCTGAAATTACCCGATTCAAAGGATTAGGTGAAATTTCGCCGGACGAGTTCAAACACTTTATTGGTGACGACATCCGATTGGATCCTGTTATGCTGGATAAAGCGACGTCTATTGAAAAATTATTGGAATTTTACATGGGTAAGAACACACCGGATCGTCAGGAATT
>DATEDY010000254.1:0-14555 GCA_035281405.1 Flavobacterium sp. | reverse complement strand
TCTGATTCCTATGATTCGTAATGTAAACCAAAGCTTTAACGCATCAAAGCGGCGAGTAGTCTGAATTGATTTTTTGACCATATTTGGAATTCCTTCCTCTTCCTGTTCTTTTGAGTTAAGATAATCGGCGTGGTATTTAATATAATCCACGAAAGATTTATCACGCATGAAGAAACCACTTGAACTCACGGGTTGGTAAAATGTTTTGTGGTAATCGATGGTAGTTGAATCGGATAATTCGATTCCTTTTAGTTTTTCTTTGTGCAGTTCACTGATTAGTAATCCGCCACCATATGCAGCATCCACATGAAACCACAAATCGTTTTGTTTTGCAATTTGAGCTATTTCAGTCAAGGGATCGATGGAACCGAAATCGGTTGTTCCTGCAGTTCCTACAATAGCAATTGGAATATTTCCTTGCTCTTTTAATTGTGCAATTTTAGCTTTTAAGTCGGTTATACTCATTTTGAAATTTTGATCTACTGCAACAGGAACCACTGCATTTTGACCAAGTCCTAAAAGACTTAAATTTTTCTTCAGACTGAAGTGGCTGACTTCAGAGCAAAGGATTTTAAATTTTGATGCTTCCTGAGGCAAACCATCCATTTTCGGATCAATTTCATAATGTGTTTTGATGTAATGATCTCTAGCCAAAAGCAATCCCATCATATTTGATTGCGTTCCACCACTGGTGAAAATACCGTCACCGTTTTTAGGATAGCCCAAGATTTCCAATGTCCAATCAATTAACTTTAGCTCTATAAATGTTCCTCCGGCACTTTGATCCCAAGTATCCATAGAGGAATTTATTGAAGAAATAAAAGCTTCAGCAACTAAAGTAGGAGTAAGTATTGGACAGTTTAAATGTGCTATGTATTTTGGATGATGAAAATGGATACAGTCATTCAAATACAAATCTTTCAATTCTTCTATTACATATTCTAAAGATTTTCCTTCCGTTTCGGCATTAAAATCAATACGATTTACTCTTTTTTTAAGAATATCCATTGCAATACCAGTGAATGGAGTGTTTCGATCAGTTAGATTTTTCGCAATAGCTTTTACAGCCTTTTTCATGCTTTTTTTGTAATTAACAATTGCTCTTTCTTCGTTAGAAAAAATATGTAAATTGTATTCTTTTACCTTATTTTCCGAGGGTAGTTTTTGTTTAATTTGTTCTTTCGTGCTCATACATTATTTTTATTTAGATTAATTCTAAAGAATAAGAAATGGCAAAGCTAGCCTCTAAAAAGTAGGAAGGCAATACAGTAATTAGGTCAAAAATGAATACCTTAATAAGGGTAGGAGTAATGAGGGAAATACACAGTTTGTCGTATTTCTAAACTAATTTTTCTCTGATGGCGTAAAGAATTAGTTCTGAAGTTGAATGAATTCCAATTTTCTTCATAATGTTCTTTCTATGTGTGCGGAAGGTATGAATGCTAATGAAAAGTCTTGCAGCAATTTGATTGGCATCATGTCCACATGCAATTTGTTTCAGAATTTCCAATTCTCTTGTTGAAAGATTCTTTGTTTTGTGTTTGATGATATTTTTTTGTAGAAAATCAATGCAATAGTATTTTTTATTATTGCTGATGGTTTTCATCATTTCGAAAATGGCATTTTCTGAAACATTTTTGGAGATAACCGCATCCACATCCAAATAGGAGAACATTGTATTATGATCTAAATCGGTTGAATCAACGCATTGACTCATGATAATGATCTTTACTGTTTGTTGCATTTGTTTTACAGCAATTACTTTTTCTAACTCTTGATAATTGAGGTTTTCTGGAGCAACAAATAAATAATCAACAGAAGTTGTTTTCAATTTTTGTTCTAATTGCTGCCAAGTTTCAGTTTCAATGATTTTTACTTTAATCAATAATTTTTGTAAGTACGTTCTTAGTCCGATTCTGTAGAGATTGGGAGCATCTAATACGATTAGTGTTTTCAATTTATTTTTATTTAGACTGTGTAAAAATAATAAAAAATGCACTTTTAAAATTAAATGAATACAAAAATCCCGATAAAGAATACAGTTGGCTGTATTCAATTACCGGGAAACACAACGTAATGAAACGATTATTGTTTGTTGTTCAATGTTTTAAGAAAAGAAATTAAGTTGTTGATTTCTGTTTTAGTAAGCTGTAATTGATCGGTTGGTAATGTTTGATTTTCTAGTTGAATTCCGATTCCTGTGCCACCGCCACGATTATAAAAGTCGATTACTTCTTCTAAAGAATCATATACTCCGTTATGCATATAAGGAAAAGTGATGGCGCTATTACGTATTGTGGGTGTCTTGAATGCATGTTTTTTAAGTGGTGCTTTGGTTACCAGAAATTCTCCGAAATCAGCATCTACGATTGCATTTTGAGTTGCTTTATTATGAGGAACGCCCAATACTTCGCTTTCGGTTTCATTATACATTGGAGGAACGCTTCCGTTAAATAATGGAAAAAAATGACAAGTAGCACATTTCCCTTTACCCATAAATACATTGAAGCCTCTCTTTTCATTTTGCGTCAGTTCTGATTTCCCACGTAAATACTCATCGAACTTTGAATTCAGTTTAGAAAGTGAACGAACATAACTCGCCAATGATTTTAATAAATTTTGTTCAGTTATTTCAGCATCTTTTGGAAACACTTTACGGAATTCCGTTTGGTATTTTGTACTTATTTTGACTTTTTGAAGTGCATTTGAAAAGCTTCCGTGCATTTCATCTTTGTTGTTGATGACAGCTTTGGCTTGATCTTCCAGATAGTTTACTCTTCCATCTAAAAACAGGGTGTTTTGCAATCCTGAATTAAGAAGAGTAGGCGTATTTCTGGAAAATTCATTTTGTCGCACAGCTTTTTTATTATGGTCTGCATAAGCTTCGGAAGGTTTGTGGCAACTAATGCACGAAACCGAATTGTCACCACTTAAGATTGTATCTGAAAATAATTTCTCTCCCAAATCAATTTGCTCTTGTGATGGATTTTTATTGTATGACGGGGCAAAATAACTAACATTGAATGCCGTTTCCTCAAAAATGGTCGGCTCATCAAAATTAAGTGCACTGGAATTCGCATTGTTTTTGATTTTTAGTTCTTTCTGAATTTCATGTATTCTTTTGGAAATTGGAACACAGAATTTAGTGATAAAATCACCACGGTCAAAAGCATTAAAGTTTCGATTTTCATCCAAGTATTTTTCTGCTTTTTTAATTTGTAGCAAGAGTGTTTTATCTTCTTCAAATTGCAAAATAATTTTTCCTATACTCTGAATTGAGACTTTCGCTTCGGGAATGGAATGCATTGCTATGGGAGAATCAAATCCAGATATTCCCAAACTCATCATGCGAAGCATTTGTAGTTTTTGTGCTTCAAAGATATTGGCATCAGATAGTTGTAGATTCTCAATATTGGCTTTACAGTTTTGAGTATAACCATTTAAGATACCCATTTGTTTTTTCAGTTCTTCTGCATCAAAAGTATCTGCAAATAGCAATTCTTCTACTTTTTGAAATCCACTAGCTTCTTCTGTTTTACGACTGGTTTCTTGTGTGTCATTTTTGTCAATAGCAGCACCATTGATTTTATTGGCAGTTTCCGGCAAATAAAAGCTAACAAAAGATTCAATTTTTTTATAGGCTAATCGTGTTGTTTTAAATTGAATTTGTGCTTTTTCTTTATCAAAATCATTCGTAATGATGTCGTTTAATTTTGATGATTCTTTAGACCATTCAGTGTAATTATCAAGCAGTAATAGTTTTGTTTTTTCAATTGGAGCTAAGCTTTGGTATGTGGTGTTTTGGCAGGAATAAATCGAAAATGCAAAAAAAAGAAAAAGTAGTGGTTTCATGAGTAGTTCTAAATTAGAAATTAGGAATGCAAATTGCTGCATCCCTAATTTATTCTTGTTGTAATGGACAAATTATCTTGCCAAACCTTTAATAACTAGAATTTGACTTCCTTGATTTTCGTTTGGACGAATAGAACCACCGTCTACACCTTTGAAAGCATCCTTTTTCCAAGAATGTGGTTGTACAGAAAGCATGAATGTATCCGGAATTCCTACAGTTTCAGAAATATCAATCAAAGCACCATATTCCCAAGATCCTTTTGCAGAAGATGCACTTAAAAATTTATTACTTGGATCTGCACGTTTGTGATCTAATTCAAATACAACTTTTAATTCTTTTGTAGCGATATTGTATTGATAAATGTATGCATCATGGGTTTCGTCACCATAACCGTTTGAATCTTCCTGAATGTATACATAGTTTTTAGTTACACAGATATTGTCAGGATTTTGAAATTCTTTTGCTTTCCCAGTTCTGTCATCACCATCCAATACTAAAGTCAGCTGACCACTTAATGGATTGTTTGCATCTAAAACCAATTTATATACACGACCGTACTTTGAGCGAGAATTATCTGCATTGGCACCAGAATTGTTTTGACCGGTAACATTAAAATAGACTTCTCTTTCTTTACCTGCAGTTTTATTGTAGTCGATATCTTCAACACGTCCAAAAGCAATAGCATTTGCAGTTTGAGCCGCTTGATTGTTTTGTAAACCCGTATTGGTTTTTGCGTTAGTAATTTCCACAAATTCTACCGGATAAGTACCATTTTCGGTCATGGTTCTTTCGTTAGTTACGTTATCTGTTCTTTTGATCACGTATACTTTTCCGTTATTCAAGTCACCAGTTGTTGATTTGTACATTACTAATTGTCCTCCGTAAGTTCCAGAATCATCATCGCCTAAAAGCACTACAGTTTGTCCGGAAAAAGCATTTTTAGAAAGTGGAACAGCATTTTCAGCACACCATCTTCCGAAACCTGAAATTGGTCTTGGAGTGGAATTGTTAGCTTTGGTGTCATAAGGAGTTATTCCGTGAACCAGGGATTCATTATCACTTTCTCCAGCAGTTAAAAATAAAGGACCAAAACCGTGAGTTTCTGGAGTTGCCAATGTAGCTGAACATAATCTTGTACCAGCGCCATCTGAATTCAAAACATATTCTCCAGCAACCGGTTTGAAGGTTTTATCCAATTTAATTTTAGAAACGGAGTAATTATCTTCATTATTCACTAAAAAGGTAAAAGTTCCATCCGCATTTTTGAATAAACCTGATCCATCTGCTGATCCCGCAAAAACATATCCAGGAGTTTCTGAAAAGGTATCCTCACTTGAAAACAGAGAGAATAATTTGATGGCACTGAACTCCGATTTGGTATTTAATAATACCGGTGTAATGGAATGGTTTTTTAGCTTGACCGATTTTGATTCGTTGTTGTTGTCATCGTCAGAGTTACAGGCAATAAAAGATCCTAATAAAGCCGCACTCATTAAAACATTTGAAATTTTCATGTGTAGTTAATTTTGATTGCGATGCAAACTTAGAATCCCATTGTTATGAAATTCTAACCATAATATTTTTAAAAATGTAAGAAAAGGTTAATAAATCAGCAAAAAGTTACTTTAGTGTAAGTTGAAAGTTTATTTTTCTTCATTCATGGAACATTCCAAAGTATTGAAACCAAGATTTATATAAGATTAAGTGCTGGTAATTTGGTAATTAGAGTTCGGAATTTGTACTTTTGGGAAAAATAAGGATGATTTCTCTCCTATTAAGAAGGAATTGCGATTTTACCAATCAATAACAAATTATTATCATGGCAGTTTTAGATAAATTAAGTTCAGCAGAAGCCATTGCATTAGAAGACAAACACGGAGCGCACAATTATCACCCTTTACCGGTGGTATTAAGCAAAGGGGAAGGTGTTTACGTGTGGGATGTAGAAGGAAAAAAATATTATGATTTTTTGTCGGCTTATTCGGCAGTGAATCAAGGACATTGTCATCCTAAAATTGTAGGAGCCATGATGGAACAAGCGCAAACATTGACGCTTACTTCAAGAGCTTTTTATAATGACAAATTGGGTATTTATGAGCAATTTATAACCAATTATTTTGGTTTTGATAAAGTATTGCCTATGAATACTGGAGCAGAAGCTGTGGAAACCGCTTTGAAGCTTTGCAGAAAATGGGCTTACGAGAAAAAAGGAATCAACGAAAACGAAGCACAAATCATTGTTTGTGAAAATAACTTCCACGGAAGAACAACGACAATTATTTCGTTCTCTAACGATGAAAACGCACGTAAAAACTTTGGACCATATACAGCAGGATTTATTAAGATTGCCTACGATGATTTAGACGCTTTGGAAAAAGCAATTACTTCATCACCTAATATTGCAGGTTTCCTTGTTGAACCAATTCAGGGTGAAGCTGGTGTTTACGTTCCTTCAGAAGGATATTTAGCCAAAGCCAAAGCATTATGTGAAAAGTACAATGTATTGTTTATTGCCGATGAAGTTCAAACCGGGATTGCTCGTACAGGAAAATTATTAGCAGTGCAACATGAAAATGTACAGCCGGATATTTTAATTTTAGGTAAGGCATTATCAGGCGGAGCTTATCCGGTTTCGGCAGTATTAGCAAATGATCCTATTATGAATGTAATCAAACCGGGACAACACGGGTCGACTTTTGGTGGTAATCCTGTTGCGGCTGCTGTTGCTATTGCTGCTTTGAATGTGGTAACAGATGAAAAATTGGCAGAAAACGCAGAACGTTTAGGGCAGATTTTCAGAAGTGAAATTGGAAAGTATATTGAAACTTCATCAATTGCTACTTTAGTACGTGGTAAAGGTTTGTTGAATGCAATTGTAATCAATGATACTGAAGAAAGTGATACTGCTTGGAATATCTGTATGAAATTAGCAGAAAACGGATTGTTAGCAAAACCAACACACGGTAATATCATCCGATTTGCACCACCTTTAGTAATGACAGAAGTGCAATTGTTGGATTGTGTGTCCATCATTATTGCAACATTAAAGTCATTTGAAAAATAAAATAAAAACCCCGAGATTTCTCGGGGTTTTTATTTTTATCTAATGAAATTATTTACCTAATAATTCTCTCATTTTTTGTTGTACAACTTCAGGATTTTGCATGTTTTCAAATCCGATCGTTGAGAACAACCAAATCATATAAATCATATAAATTACACCTAATACAATACCGATAATACTTAAAATTCTACCGATGTTCACATTGTTGTAATTTGAATATAAATCAGGATTTTCTTTGTACAAAGCAATGTCTTTACCAGCAAGATATACACCTACTGCTCCTAAAATAATACTAATGATTCCATAACAGCAGCATGTAAGGATTGATATGATTCCTAAAACCAATACTACTGTCCCATTAGGCAATTTTTGTTTTTCCATAAATAATTTGATTAAAAGTTAGTTTGTTTATAAAAATATGAAACGATCATAATTATAGCATTCAAAATGGCTAGCGTTATGATTATTTTGCTGTAATTTCTCGATTTATCTAAATAATGAAGTCCAACGGTTACAAAAAATAGCAATACAGTATAAATGGGCGGATACATGTAAAAAGCTTTAATGAATTCCCCTTGAAAAAGCAGATAAAGAGAACGTTGCGTACCACAGCCCATACATTCCACACCAAATAATGTTTTGTTGAGACAAGGAATCATGTACTGTTCTGCTTTCATAATGAAAATTTTTAGTCAATTTTACAAAATATCTTACAAAGTAAAAAACCTTTACGGTTAAATTGTACTTTTGAAAAAATTATAGATTATGAAGAAAGTGATCATCTTTGTATTAGTGCTTTTAGTGATAGCGGTGTTAATCTGGCAACAAGCTTCAGATAAACCAAATACTTGGGTGCAAATAATGGGATTCGTACTTTTGTTCTACGGAATGATGCGTTTGAGCAGAAAAGTACCAAGTAAAAATCAAGATAATAAAGAATAATGTTTGCAAAAGGAGATAAGGTTTCGGTTTTAGATGATAATATTAATGGTATCGTTGTTAAGGTTTCAGGAAATGAGGTGACAATAGAAACTGATGAAGGATTTGAGCTGACTTTTCATAAAAGAGAATTAATTCTGATTGAATCTTCAGGAGAGTTGATGAACAATATTGCAACGACTAATTTTTCATCCGTAAAAAAGGAGAAAGAAATAGAAAAGCCTCGAAGTTTTGTCAAGGAAAAAAAGTCAAAGAAAGACGAATTTGTTCTTGAAATTGACTTACATATTGAGAAATTGGTGCCAAATAAACGAGGCATGAGTAATTACGATATTCTAACACTGCAAATGGAAACGGCCAAGCGTCAATTGGAATTTGCACAAAAAAACCGAATCCCTAAAGTAGTATTTATCCACGGAGTAGGGGAAGGTATTTTAAAAGCCGAATTGGATTTTTTGCTAGGCAGATATGATAATATCAATTTTCAGGATGCCAACTACCAAAAATATGGTTTAGGCGCAACCGAAGTATATTTTGTCCAAAAGAAAAGTTTATAACGAAGTATAATAAACTCCAAATTCATAATCTCCATCAGGATTTGGACTATAATACTTAACTCCTCTTCTGAAAGTTGTTTTGTAAAGGAAAATTGTATGTTTGAATGTATTCGGCGCAACAGCAGCTTCAGTAACTACTTTTATAATTCCTTTTACATCTGCTTCACCGTTATCAGCATTCCATTCTTCTGTTAAGGTTGGATTTGATGGGGTTATTGCAGAACAGAAAAAGTCTTCATTTAAACCACCGCTATAGACTCTGTAAACTATTCTGTTGTTTGTAGAATTGATTAATGCTGTTCTCGGGCTACCTACAGGAGTGACTGTATTTACAAACAAATCAGATTTGATTACATCAAGTAATAAAACTTTATTAGAATTATATTTGAAAAGTAAATTATTGGAGTTGCATTTTAAAACTTCGACTGGAGAGGTAAAGTTAAAAGCTAAATCGGTCACTTCAGTCCTGTAATTGCCAAAAGTATAGCTATCATATACCACTTGTTTGCCTGGAGCTTGGAAAACAATATTTTTAAAAGTTATGGCATGGTTGTAAGCGATAATTTTTGTTGGAATTACAGTGTCGTAAATTGGAGTCGATTTGATTTCTACGGTTCCTCCATCTAAACAAGTCCATTCTTCGGTAACTGTTTGTGTTGGTGTACCACAAATAGATGATGTTAGTACTGCTTCAGAATATTTTCTATAAGTAATTGAAGTACCACTTTCAACTATATAAGTTTGGGTTTGGTTCAAATTAGCAAATTTGGTTTCCGGAGTAATGAAAATTAAGGCTTCTTTATCGTTAATTTTATATAGTGTGCTGGCATCTGCGCATTTTTGTACTTCCTCATCTGCAAAGTCGAAATTTTCAACGATGATATCGCCGTCATCACAACTGGTTAACAATAAAACACTTACGAATAAAGCCCAAATGTATTTCATCAGAATCTATTTTTTTAACAAAAATACTACTTTTAAATTCTAATAAAAGCTTTGACTGTCATTTTAAGAGAATTTAAACAAAATGCCTATATTTGGATACTAATCAAAAACAAAAAACTCATTTTTTATGACATCCGAAACGCAAAAAACTAACTTTCCTGCGCTTTACACACTAATTACAGTCTTCTTTTTCTGGGGATTTATTGCAGCAGGTAACAGTATCTTCATCCCTTTTTGTAAAAGTTATTTTTCGTTGGATCAATTTCAATCTCAGTTGGTTGATTTTGCTTTTTACACAGCGTATTATATTGGCGCATTGTTGCTTTTTATTTTAGGAGACCGAAGAGGTAAGGACATTGTTGGTTCTTGGGGTTATAAAAAGAGTATTGTTTACGGATTGTTATTTTCAGCTTTGGGAGCCGGAGCGATGATTATTGCTGTAGAAGCAAGTGTATATGCCGGTATGTTATTAGGACTATTTATAGTTGCGTTGGGTTTTTCACTACAACAAACAGCAGCGCAACCTTTTTCGATTTTATTAGGAGATCCGAAAACGGGAGCGAGCCGTGTAAATTTAGGCGGAGGAATCAATTCATTAGGTACAACCATTGGACCAATCGTTGTTGCATTGGCTTTGTTTGGAACTGCTGCTTCAGTTACAGAAGAGCAAATCAAATTGTTGGAACTGAATAAAGTTATCTTTTTGTATATAGCTGTAGGTTTGCTTTTTATTGGAGCAGCAGCTTTATTTTATTTTTCTAAGAAAGTACCTGCAGGAATTTCTGATGAACCTATTGAAAAAGCAAACAAAGCCTTACGTACGTTAGTTTTGATGACACTGTTATTGGCTGCTTGTTTTACGCCAATTTTTCAAAGTTATAAAAGTGATGAGTCAAAAAAAATCGAATTATTACAGTCTGAAAAAACTGAGTTTGAAAATAATTTAAAGAATATGGAAATTACTGCCGAAGCAGTAAAAACTACTTTGGGAGATTATGATGCTCAAATCAAAGTAATTAAGGAACCTTTGGAGCAAAAACGTATGTTTTGGTTATCGGGAGCTTTGGTTGTTGTTTTAGGAGGTATCTTTTTTTCGTACTATTCTGCCAAAAAGAACTCAGAAGGATGGGGAGCGATGCAATACCCGCAATTGGTTTTGGGTATGTTGGCAATTTTTACCTATGTTGGAGTTGAAGTGGCTATCGGAAGTAATTTAGGAGAATTACTGAAACTGAAAGAATTCGGAAGCCTTCAATCGTCAGACATAGCGCCTTACATTTCAATGTATTGGGGAAGCTTGATGATAGGACGTTGGGCTGGAGCCATTAGTGTTTTTAATTTAAAAGGAGCTAAAAAAACAATTGCATTAATTGTTATTCCGTTGCTTGCTTTTGCTGTGGTTTTAACTGTTAATATCATTTCCGGAAAAGATATGAAACCATTGTACTGGTACGTAGTATGTGTCGTTTTACAAATCATCGCCACTTTCATCAGTAAGGACAAACCAGCAAGAACATTGATGATTTTCGGATTGTTTGGATTAGGAGCAATGATTATCGGTTTAATGACTTCAGGAACTGTTGCAATTTATGCCTTTTTGGCTGGTGGATTGGCTTGTAGTATCATGTGGCCGGCTATATTTAGTTTGTCAATTTTAGGTTTAGGAAAGTATACTTCTCAAGGATCGGCATTTTTGATTATGATGATTTTAGGTGGTGGTATTATTCCGCCAATTCAAGGGAAATTATCTGATATTATTGGTATTCATCAATCTTACATTGTAGCTGTAGTTTGCTTTGTATATCTGACTTTGTTTGCCATATTGGTAAAAGGAATCCTTAAAAAACAAAATATTGATGTCGATGTAATTGAGGTAGATGCAGCACATTAAAATCTTAAAGAAATATTAATTTAAAGAATCGGAGAAAGGGAATTGAGTACTTTTACTTCGATTCTTATTTTATAGCCATGAAGCAATTTTATTTTGTACTACTATTTACTTTTTTTAGTCTATCAGGTTTTTCGCAATCACTTAAAGAATTGTATAATTTAAGCCTTCAAAGTTATCAGAATAAAGATTATTCAGCTTTTTTAAGCATAACAAAACAATTGGATAGCCTTCGACCTTCGCATCCAACATATACATATAATTTAGCTTGCGCTTATGCATTGAATGGTAAAACTGATGAGTCAATAGCAGCATTGAAAAAATGTATTTTAATGAACAATTCAGTTGCTTTTGAAAAAGAAGCCGACTTGGAAAATATTAAAAAATCTGACCAATATCCATCGCTGATTGCTTTACAGTCGGAGGTAAGTAATCCAGTAATTTCATCCAAAAAGATAATTGTTTTATCAGAAAGAGATTTGCATCCGGAAGGTTTGTTGTATCTGAAAAAGTCAAAGCAATGGCTGGTGACAAGCATCCGAAATAGAAAAATTGTCAGTTTTGATATTAAATCAGGTAAATGTAACGATTGGTTTTCTGATACAGGCTTATTCTCCGTTTTTGCAATAAAGGCTGATAACGATGAAAAATCTCTTTGGGTTACTTCGTCTTCTATACCTGAAATGAAAGGATACGATAAAAATAAAGAAGCAAAATCGGTAATTCTGAAAATTGATATTATAACCAAAAAAATTGAGCAACGTTTTGAACTCAATGGTAATCATGTTTTGGGAGATCTTGTAATTGATAAAAAAGGTAATGTCTTTGTTTCAGATAGTGGGGAAGCTAAAATTTTTAAAATTTCGAATGATAAACTCGAAGTTTGGTTGGATTTGAAAAAGGAAGCATTCAATTTACAAGGACTGACTTTCAATGAAAAACAATCCGAATTATTCATTGCTGATTATCTGAAAGGAATTTTAAGGATTAATGTCAATAATCCTTCCGACAGAGATTGGTTAAAATTACCAAATACAACTACTTCAAAAGGAATTGACGGATTGCTTTGGCATAAAAAATCATTATTAGCGATTCATAACGGTGTTAAACCAATCCGAGTTGTACAATATACTTTGAATGATAAGAATGAAATCTCAGGATCTAAAATTTTAGATAACAACCGACCTGAATTTGACGAGCCGGCATTGGCTACAATAACTGATAATAAACTCTATTTTTTTTCCAATGCGCCATGGAAAGCTTACGATAAAGATGGTATTTTTGATGAAACCATAATTGATTTTCCAACATTATATTCAAATCAACTACCATAAAAATGCAACTTAATAAATACTTTTTTTCAGCCTTAACATCTTTTTTTATTTGGGGATTTTTTAGTTTAGCGCTAAAACCATTGCATGATTATCCTTCGTTAGATATATTATTTTACAGAGTCTTTTATGCTACGGCCTTATTACTTGTGATTAACTTGTTTTTCAGAAAGGATAAATTGAAGAAAGATTTTCAGGTTTTTAAAACTTTTGAAAAAAAACTTAAAAGAAAAACCATTGCGTTGACCGTATTAGGTGGATTTTTACTTACGTTCAATTGGTTTTTATTTATGTATGCTGTAAATCATGTCAGTTTACAATCTGCGTCATTTGCTTATTTGATTTGTCCAATTATTACGACAATTCTGGCTTATTTTATTTTGAAAGAAAACCTGAGTAAATGGCAATGGTTTTCAGTATTGCTTTGTATTGTCAGTTGCGGAATCCTATCGTATGGACATGTGCAAGATTTAATTTATAGTTTGGTTATTGCCACAACTTTTGCTTTGTATTTGATTAGCCAACGAAAGAATAATCAATTTGATCGATTTGTGGTTTTAACGGTTCAAATGGTTATTGCTTCAATAGTATTGCTTCCTTTTTTTCCAATTTATAAAGGTGGAACACCTACAGAAGCACTATTCTATATTTTAATGATTGTTATCGTGGTACTATTTACAATCATACCATTGTTTTTGAATTTATTTGCATTGAAAGGTATGAATTCGTCAACAGTTGGGATTTTGATGTATACTAACCCTTTAATTAATTTCCTTTTGGCTATTTTCTACTTTAAGGAAGAAATCAACGCTGCACAAATGGTTGCTTACTCATTAATTCTGATATCGATTGTTGTTTTTAATGAGAAAATTTTATTCAAAAAAAGCAATTGAGAATAATTTTATTTACTTGTTATAATTTTGTATTTTATTCAATTAATTGTGAAATTAGTTATTTAATTTAAAATTTATATCGACAAAATGCTTGAAAGTATCGACAAAATACATAGTTGTGATTTTTTCAGGATTGTCGGTATTTTTTTGTTAAATTTCTTTGGTTGAAGTTTCTATATTTGCCTCCAATAAACTAAAAACCAACAAATTATGAAAACCAACCAAAAAACTTTATTGTTTTTAAGTGCTGTGGCACTAACTACGTTTTTCGCGTGTTCGAAAGACGATTCGGCTCAGGAGGAGCAATCTGTAACTATTGTTGAACAACCAAAAGGACATGAAACTGAATGTAGTTATGTTGATGCATATTGGCCGTCTTCTGCCGTTTTGTCAACAACGTTAACTGCTGGAGCAGGTACATCATCTGACGCAACTCTTATGATCAATCAAAACACTGCAATTAAAACATTCTGGAGAGGAACTGGTGTAGCGGCGCCAACATTCCGTTTCGTTCAAAATGGAACAAACTGGAATTCAACTTACAATGCAATGTCTTATAGCACAGGGAAAATTTATTATGGTGAAGGTATTTTCAGAGATGCTAAATCTAAAGATGCTTCAAACTTGGTTAACGTAATGATTTTGGCACACGAGTACGGTCATCAATTGCAATATGCTTTTGGATTACCTTCAAGACAAGAGAATACTGCCAGAGCTGGTGAATTAGAAGCAGATGGTATGGCAGGTTACTATTTAAGAAGAGGCTATGGTAAATCTACTTTCGCGTCTATCGCGACAGGTTATGAATTTGCAGCTGCTATTGGTGATTATCAAACTACAAGTTCAGGTCATCACGGAACGCCACCACAACGTCGTTCAGCCGTACGTTTAGGATTTTTGTTGGCTGATCCTGCTAATGCAAAATTATCAGCTTCTCAGTTTGATTACAACTTCTTCTACTACTACAATGGGGTATTGAATGGTACTTACAGAATGGCTAAACCATCTGATATGAGCGAAGAAACTCACAACTATATTATGTTGCACATGGATGAGTTGAGAAGAATTCAATCTGGTGAAATGTC
>DATEDY010000253.1:0-2729 GCA_035281405.1 Flavobacterium sp. | reverse complement strand
AAAGCAGTCAACAAAATAAGTAATAATTTAGTTCTCATTTAGGGCCTTTTTAGATTAATTATTTTTTTCGCGAACTACAAATGTAATATTACAATCTGAATACACAAAATCGCAAGAGTTAATTTTACAGTTTGTTGTTTTCAAATACTGTGCCAATGTAATCGAATAAAAATAAATAAGTGTTTCCGTTACTGGAAACACTTATAAAAATAACTTGCAAATAAAATTAATTCAAATCGAATCGAACCCCTAATGAAATATTATTCTGATCAACCATATTATTTTTAAATAAGGGATTCAAGTCATATTTCACATACAAACTGGTTCCCTCGCATCCTATATAAGCTCCTAAACCATAAACAAAATCATTTACATTAAAATCGGTTTTAATTTTTTCTGTTACAGAATATCCCGATTGATTCTCATATTTCAAAATTTGTTTAGTTTTCAAATTTGCCCCAACAAAACCACCAAAACCAAATCGGAATCCTTGATGAATTCTATATACCGGTTTATCCTTGTCCATTTTCTTAGGAGATGTATCAAATTCCAAGTATAAAGGCATAACCAAATTCACGTTTCGCAATCTAGAATCCTTTAAATTAAACGAAGCCGTTTCCAGATAGGTTTGTTTTCCATTTTCAACAAAATACCTGTTATCAGTTGGACGAAGATTGTTGTATTGTAGAGACAAACCGTATTTAAAATGCAACAAATTGTTATCCTTGAAAATTCGGGTATTGTAAGTCCAACCTAACTCATAAAAATGAGAACCCCAATATCTAAAATCCGAATGCGCCACAGCTCCGTCAGTCACAAGATTGTTTACACCTGTTGCAAAAACCAGTTGAGATGTAGTTCTTTTTTGCAAATACTGAATAGTATCTTTTCCTCCAACAACTACTTTAAGTCCTTTCCCATAAGTCCTTCCCGATCTTTTAACCGTATCCAAAGAAGCAATTCTCCCTTCCACTTTTTGTTGTACAAGATCGGATAATTTTTGTTCTTCAATAGCCACTCTTTCTTCAATTCTGGCTGCAACATCTTCTGCTAATTTTAATTTTTTATCATCAGCCTGTTCTCTGTTAATCGTTCCTTTTTCCAATTCTTGATTAACCAATTCCACTTGATCCTTCAGAAAAGTTTTCTCTTCTTTTGTGATTTTTTCAATACGGTAAGCAATCGCTTTTGCTTTTTGCTCAAAAGTTTCCTGTCCGTTCATTTTAGCCACACTGGCAGCTGCAAAAACTGCTAAATAAATAATAAAATTTCTCATGTTAACTGTTCGTTTTTTAATTAATGATTTGATGATGATTCTTGATTACGTGTACTTATTGCCACTTTAGTTTCCTGATAATTCTTTTTTATGGTTCTCATTACTTTTTGACGGAAAGTCAATTCGATTTCTCCATCGACTTGTGAAAGCAAATCTTTGGCATCGACTTTCACTTTTGCTTTTGGCGTTGTTTTCGATTGTTCTACTTGCGCCAATAAAGATTCTGTATCAACTTCCTGCTTTTGAGAAAGAACAGATTTTTGCTGTTCAACTATATTCTCTTGCTTCATTGGAGACACTTCAGAACTGGCAATTTGCTGTTCTTGCTTCTCACCAATAATCTGCAATTTATTTTTTACAGAATTCGATTTTTTTTCAGCTATGGATTTTGAATCTGTGTACTCTACATTATCTGCTACTGACTTTTTTTCTATACTTTCCGTTGTTTGGTGCGATTCCGTTTTAATGGTTTCTGAATTTACTTCTACTACTGAAGGTTGGCTTTTCAAATCAATTTCTTTTTCCTGATTTTGATTCATGAAAAAATATCCCAAACCCATCAGCACTAAAAAACTGGCTGCAACGGATAACCATGGAAATACTTTTCTGTTCTTTTTTTCTTCCTGAACGGAAAGCATTGCATCCAAACGATCCCAAGAATTCACTGACGGTTTAATTTCCCTACCAAGTAGCTTTTCTCTGATTTGATTTTCTAATTTATTCGGTTCCATTGCTGTACTTTTTTAATTTATTGATTTGGTCTGTCAACATTTTTCGCGCGTGAGACAATTGTGATTTTGAAGTGCCTTCGTTAATTCCCAACATTTGTGCTATTTCATGATGTTTATACCCTTCTATGACATATAAATTGAAAACCATTTTATAACCTTCCGGCAAACCGTCAATCAAAAGCTGTATATCATCAAGTGAAAGCTCTTCCTCTACATCATTGACAAAATTCTCTAAATCCGTTTCATCATCAATAAACTTCATTTGCTTTTGCACCCTTATGTACGAAATACACTCGTTAATAATTATTCTTCGAATCCAACCTTCGAAACTACCTTTATGTTCAAAATGCTTCAAATTGGTAAAGACTTTCATAAAAGCTGTAATCATAACATCTTCGGCTTCATGTACATCTTTAACATACTGCCTGCAGACACTTAACATTCTGGGTGAGAATTTAGAATAGATTTGATGTTGTGCCTGTCGGTTATTTTCAACAGCCAAATCAATTATTCTTTTTTCCTCTTGATGTAAATCAATTACTTTCAAAATCGTTTTTTAGTTAGTTTACTTTAAGAACACAGAAATAATAACTAATTAAATACCGTCTTCTATTAGCATAGACGAATCTCGATTCAAAATGGTTGCATGGGGTTGAAAAAAAAGTTTATTTTTTTCTTTCAATCACGTAATTCACCATTAAAATCAAGGCTTCTTTGTAGGA